>NZ_MNQY01000036.1:0-86473 GCF_001915675.1 Parabacteroides sp. merdae-related_45_40
CAAGGGAAACATGCCCCGGTACTGGCTGAAGCCATCCGGCAATATAAAGACTGGGACGAGGGCTGGCACTACACCGGCATGGGACAATTCGGGATGTGCCTCAGCCGCTTGGATGCCCTTATCACCGCATTGGGAAACGCCCGCGATACATCCGTCCTTCCCACCATATTGGAAAAAGCAAAGAAGCTGGAGCCGGAAGACTATCTTTCCCACTTCCGTGCCATCACTATGGCCACCGAAGCAATCGGCAGCCGCGAAGCTGTCCCCGTACTGCTGGCCATGCTAACGACACCGGGTGTACGGGGCCATTCGATCCTTTCGTTTGCCGAAGCACGTAGCAATGCGGTCCCCGACCTCAACGACACGTCTACCCGTAACCTCGCATTGAAGGAGTTGCATTTGGCAAGAGCCCTTTACCTATGCGGCGACCAGAACGGTATCGGAGAAGAGGTGCTCCGACGGTATGCCGACGGTCTGCAAGGCCACTATGCCCGTTATGCCCAAGAAATATTAAACAGTAAATAGCACTTTATGAGAAAGAAAACACTTGTACTCTCCCTCCTTTTGGCTTGTGCGACCGCTTTCGGCCAGTCGTCCTACGACCTGGTGATCGTCGGCGGCAACCCCGGAGGGATCATGGCAGCCATCTCGGCTGCCCGGATGGGGAAAAAATCGGTGATACTCGAACGTACCCGCTATGTAGGCGGACTTCCTGCCAACGGACTCGGAGCAACCGACATCGCCACCCGTGCCGCAACGACCGGCTTGTTCCGTGAGTTTGTGGACGGAGTGAAACAACACTATATCGACACCTACGGTCCTGGCTCCGAGCAGGTGAAAGTATGCAGCGACGGCTACCACTTCGAACCCTCCGTCGGAGCACGCATCTTCCAGAAGATGCTCGACGGACAGAAAGACAAGATCACGGTCCTGACCATGCGTCAGTTCGATGCCGAAGATGAAAACATAGTCATGCGCGATAACCGCATCGAAAAGATCCGCATCCTGAACCGCGAAACCGGGGAGATGGAGGAATACACCGGTTCTGTATTCCTGGATGCCACCTACGAAGGTGACCTCGGGGCTGCCGCCGGCGTTCCTTTCCGCGTAGGGCGCGAAGGGAAAGACGAGTTCGGCGAGCCCGGAGCCGGACGTGTCTACAAATATTGGGGCGGTCCGGAAGGGGACGGCAGCACGTTCAAGAAAGACAATGCCGTGCAGTCTTACAATTACCGCCTCTGTCTGACCAATAATCCGGCGAACCGCGTGGCCTTCACCAAGCCGGCCCGTTATAACCGCGAAGACTATGCCTCCATCGTGGAGGATGTCTGGACCGGACGCAACACGGATGCCGCCATGCAACGCGTGACACCCGAAATGATGGAAGAGAACCGGAAGCATATCAAGGCCGGCAACCCCTCCAAACTTCCGGGTGACAAATGGGGAATCGCCAAGATCACCAACATCGTCCATGTCCCGAACATGAAGACGGACGCCAATAACCAGCACGGTGTGTTCGTATCGACCGACCTGCCTGAGGAGAACTGGCCCTGGCCCACCTCTTCGTGGGAATGGCGCGACAAGTTCGCCCAACGTCTGCGTGAATACACCGAAGGCCTTTTCTGGTTCGCCCAAAACGACCCCGAACTGCCCGCCCACTTCCGCAAAGCGGCAAAAGAATGGGGACTTTCGAAAGACGAATATGCGGACAACGGACATTTCCCGCGCCAGGTCTACGTCCGTGAAGGCCGTCGTTTCGAAGGTGCATATTTCTTTACCGCCAACGATGCCATTCCGGTAACGATCGGTAGCCGCCCGCCCATCCACCAAAGCAGCATAACGGCGAGCCATTATGCGTTGGATTCGCATGCGGTACGGAAAAGAGAAGAAGGAAGAGTGCATCTGGACGGCTTCCTGAGCTATCCGTCGGCAGTATACACAGTCCCCTATGGCGTGATGGTCCCGAAAGAAGTGGGCAACCTCCTGTTGCCCGTCCCGGTGTCGGGTTCGCACATCGGATTTTCCACCCTGCGCATGGAGCCTTGCTGGATGGCAATGGGACAGGCCGCTGGTATCGCCTCCGCCCTTTCGATTGACGGAAAGGTGAAGGTGCAGAACATCGACCTCTCCCGTCTGCAGGACAAGCTGGTCGACCAGAAGGCGACACTTATGTATTTCAAGGATGTGGATTACACGAGTCCTCACTTCCGCATGGTGCAATATCTGGGACTTCGCGGCTATCTTCCCGAATGGACTGCACGTTTGCAGGAGCCGGTGGATATGGCGACTCTAACCGCCTGGAAAAAACTGAGCGGAAAGGACCTGCCGGGCATAGAAGCCGGCAAAACGACAAGATTAGTGGCTTTGGAAATGATTTATCGGAAAATAAAATAACCTAAAAGGAAATGTGTCAAAACCATCTATTCCCTGATAGGACAATAGATAGATTTCGACACACTTCCTTCCAATATAATCATCCAATATAATTTCTTACTTGATCACTTCTCCACGGCCGTTCATCAACACAAACCCCTCGCTCCGGTCCGGATTACAAATCTCGATCTTATAAGTTTCATGTCCGGGATTCCCCATCATATAAGCTCCTTCAAAAGTACAACCCTCATAAGAAGAAGAGGTTCCCATTGTCCGTAATACGGCATGTGGGAGGTTTTGCATATCTATTCTCCGAAACCCATCGGGAGTAACCTGTTCGAAAGATGAATATACTGCAGCCTGTCTACACTTCACATCCTGAGATGCAAATACCACCACACATGCAACAACTGCAACGACTAATGCTAAAACAATCTTTTTCATAATCTTAAATCTTAAAACCTTAATCTAACAATCTTCTTATAACCTAAACTTCATTACATCGACATAAATACAAACGCCATGCCAAACTTATAAAAGCGTTTGTAAAGCGAGAAGTCACCCCATAAAACAACGGGGCGTGTAGAAAAAATCCACACGCCCCGTCTATAATTCCACAATTGTCACCAGTTAAACCTACATCTCCGGCTTGCAATAGTTCAGCACTTCCACATTACGGATCGAGCTCTTGAAATTTCCCGCTTTTTCCAATGGGAATACCAATGTGCGGACATAATTCATCGAATCTTTTCCTCCATTGAAATACTGTTTCCGGATAGCCAGATCCTCTTTCAACTTACCGTCGATGTAAAGCCGCGTAGATTTCTCATCCCCAGTAATGGTTACCGATGCGGTCTCTTCTGGATAAAACTGGTAGTTGAAGGTATTCAGATATCCATCCCGGATAAATCCCAACTTTCCGGAAGCCGGATCAGACAGGTAAAAGACAGCATCAGGCGAACGAAACAATTCGGTTCCTTTTTCCTCCGCCTCCGCTTTGATATCGAAAGAGACGGTATAATGATAACCAATCTCTTTCAACCCCGTTTCCATTCCCGGCTTCAAAGTTTCGAGGTTGTAGACGGCACGCGGCTTCGTCCCGATACGTCCGGCCACGTTCACGCCAGGTGCTTCGCTGATCGCCATACGGGTGCTGTTAAAGTCGGCATACGGAACCGTACAATCCTTTCCCGTCCACATCTTGACAGCCAACGTCTGCATAGCAGGAAACACGCGATAGTGAATATCCTTCGTGCTGATGCCGTTACCCGCATGGTCGTTCCAGACAGCAAACATACCGCCTTTGATCTGCTTATGCTTTTCGGGAAACACTTCTTTCCCTACATGGGCGGGCGTCCATTCTTTATAAAGCATTTCCGTATTCAGGTAATCATAATAATAGCCTGCTGCGGGAACGATATACAGATACCCGTCAGGGATACTAATCAGGTCATAGCCTTGTTTGATCATCTCTTTCGGATCGGCATACCCGTTATACCAAGCGCTCATCAGCACGTTTTCAGATTTTACAGGTGTTTCACCCTTTGCGTGCGTCAAAGCTCCCCAGACACAAGCCTGCTTACCAAAACCTTCCACAAAACGGATATAGTGATCGGTGAAAGCACGGAATTTCTCCACCACATCCTGCTTTTTATTGGAATATTCGTCCGTTCCAATATGGACACGTTTGCCGGTAAAGACGGGATTACATCCTTCCAGGTACTCGCGGAAAAGAGCATCCACGAACTCATAAGTTTCAGGTTTGAACAAGTCAAGATGGTCCATACCATACTCTTCGCTGCCGATCTCCGGCTTATACTGTGTAAGAGCAAGCGAATGTGCCGGGACATCTATCTCCGGAATGATCTCCACACCCAGGCTATCGGCGAGTTGTTGCAGGGCGATAAACTCCTTTTTTGTATAATAGCCATCGCGGGCGGTCAGTCCGGGAAAAGTTTCGCATTCGAGGCGGAAAGCCGAATAGGTCTTGCTCCAGTCGTGATTGTAATATTGCTTGAAAGCATTATCGTTCAAGTGGATCTGGAATGTGTTCATCTTATAGTAGGCCATCATCTTCACATAATCACGTAACATGCTCATTGGAATAAATTTACGCCCGCAATCCATCATAAAACCACGGATCGCATAGTCGGGATAATCACGGGCTGCCCCTTTCGGCAAAGCCTGATTACCCTGCTGTTCGGTCAGTTGTAGCAACGTGCGGGTAGCCCAATACAGCCCCTTGCTCTTAGGAGCAGTAACGGTGACGCGGTCAGTGATCTTCATCGTGTAGCCTTCCTCTCCCAACCGGCTGTCGGACGAGAGGGAGAACACAAAATCGCCGGCAGCCGCACGACCTTGCACGACCTGCATCCGACGGCCGAACATCAGCTCGTAGTCTTCGGCAAACTGATTGGCAACACGGGCTACAGACGGATCTTTTCCGGTATACACGATCCGGGATGTAGCCGTAGGAGTGAACATCCCCTGAGCTCCTCTCCATTCCTGCAATTCAGGGATGACAAACGGTTTCTTGTTATTTGCGGCGTCTGCTTTTCCAGGCAATAACAATAAAGCTGCCAAAAGCAGCCAATAGAGTTGTATCTTCATAAGTATTTGAATTTATTGCGGACAAAGATACGAATTATTCCTTATCTCTCACAATCGGAGTGTATCGCCCCTTTTTCGTTAAAAGATGGCTAAATAGCAGGGCATTTCTGATTGATTTATTACTTTTGCATCCAAAATCATTTTAATGAGTTACAATTGGAACACACGGACGGAACTTTTGTTAGGCGCCGACCGGATGGAGCGGCTGGCACATAGCCATGTGCTGGTAGTGGGACTAGGAGGTGTGGGAGCTTATGCAGCCGAACAGATATGCCGCGCCGGAATCGGCCACATGACGATCGTCGACGCCGATACGGTGAACGAAAGCAATATCAACCGCCAACTGCCGGCGTTACATTCGACGTTGGGGATGCCGAAAGCTGAAGTCGTAACCCGTCGCCTGTTAGATATCAATCCCCGTCTGAAACTAGGCGTCCTGAACGAATTTTTGCGCGACGAACGGACGGAAGAGGTACTTTCGGCGACCCGGTACGATTTTGTCGTCGACGCGATCGATTCCCTCAGTCCGAAAGTATTCCTCTTGTATCACGCTTATCAGAGAAATATCCCTGTCGTTTCCTCAATGGGTGCCGGAGCCAAGATAGACCCGTCACAAGTCAGGATCGCGGATATCTCGAAGACCTGCAACTGCGCATTGGCAAAAGCCGTACGCAAACGACTGCGCGGTCTGGGCGTCAACAAAGGGATTCCGGTTGTCTTCTCTACCGAGATAGCCAATCCTGATGCCGTCGTAGAAGTGGAAGGCGAACAATGCAAACGGACAACGACCGGAACCGTTTCCTATATGCCGGCAATATTCGGATGCTACTTAGCCTCATATGTTATTAACCAGTTGAAAGTTGAAAGTTGAAAATGAGAAGTTATTCTTTTCCTTATACAACTTTCAACTTTCAACTTTCAACTTTCAACTGATATGATACAAACAGAAGGAATAACCAAAAGCTTCGGCTCCCTGCAAGTATTGAAAGGAATCGACTTGACGATAGGCGAAGGTGAGATCGTAGCGATTGTCGGTCCGAGCGGGGCGGGAAAAACAACCCTGCTTCAGATCATCGGGACACTCGATGCTCCGGACAGCGGCAAACTATATATAAACGGGACCGAAACCGTCCGCCTTTCGGAAGAAAAACTGGCGGCATTCCGCAACCGGAACATCGGCTTCGTTTTCCAGTTCCATCAGCTTCTCCCGGAGTTCACAGCTTTGGAGAACGTGATGATCCCGGCACTGATCGCCCGTGAAAAACCGGCTGTAGCCGAGAAAAGGGCGAAGGAGATTCTTGACTTCATGAACCTGACCGATCGGATGTCCCACAAACCGAACGAACTGTCAGGCGGAGAGAAACAGCGCGTAGCCGTTGCCCGCGCCCTCATCAACAACCCGTCCGTAATCCTCGCAGACGAACCATCAGGAAGCCTGGATACCAAGAACAAGGAAGAGCTGCACAAGCTCTTCTTCGACTTGCGCAACCAGATGCACCAGACATTCGTCATCGTCACACACGACGAGCAACTGGCAACCGATACAGACCGCGTGATCCATATCAAAGACGGAACGGTTCAAGAGTTGAAAGGGGAAAGTTAAAAGTGAAAAGAGGGCAATTATTTCTTAATTTTTAATTCTTAATTATTCATTCAAACATGGTGGACAACAGAGTCACATTCGGTAGTAAACTCGGAGTTATCCTAGCTACCGTAGGATGCGCCGTAGGACTGGGAAGTATTTGGCGTTTTCCTTATATGTTAGGGACGAACGGCGGTGCCGCATTCTTGCTTATCTATATTCTCTTCATGATATTCTTAGGAATTCCGGTAATGGTAACCGAATTCTTTATCGGCCGCTACTCCCGCAGCAATACGGTCGGTTCGTTCAAGAAAATGGCCCCCGGGACGAAATGGTGCTGGATCGGATACAACGGCATCCTGGCCGCTTTCCTGATCCTGGGCTTCTATGCGGTCGTTTCCGGCTGGACACTCGAATACGTCTGGCAGACAGTAAACGGTAGCCTCTACAGTACGCCGGGTGTGGACTTTACCGCCGGCTTCGACAACTTCTCTTCCAATGCACTCCGGCCGATCTTCTGGACAGCAGTCTTTATCGGACTGACGCATTTCGTGATTGCCTCAGGTGTGGAAAAAGGTATCGAACGGGCCTCCAAGATCATGATGCCACTCCTGTTCTTTATCCTGGTCGTGATGTGTGTACGCTCCGTCACGCTGCCAAATGCAGAAGCGGGACTGGTGTACCTGTTCAAACCGGATTTCAGCAAGCTGACTTCATCCGTTGTACTGAGTGCCGTCGGGCAGGCGTTCTTTTCGCTGAGTCTCGGCATGGGTTGCCTTATCACCTACTCTTCTTATTTCGGGAAAGACACCAACATGTTGGCAACAGCTTGGCAGGTGACGATCATCAATACTTTTGTGGCAGTCCTGGCAGGGATCATGATCTTCCCGGCAGTCTTCAGCTTCGGGATTGCCCCATCGGCAGGCGCCCAACTGGTATTCATCACTTTGCCCAATGTATTCGAGCAGTTACCGTTCAGCAGCTTGTGGTCGCTTATTTTCTATATCTTGCTGGCGATGGCGGCACTGACTTCTACCATTTCCTTGCATGAAGTGGTGACCGCCTATATCCATGAAGAGTTCCGTATGACAAGGAAAAGAGCGGCTTGGCTCGTTTCGATCGGTGTATTCATCTTAGGCATTCTCAGTTCACTCTCGTTCGGATTATTAAAAGAGTTCACGATAGGCGGACTGATCTTTTTCGATGCACTGGATTACCTGACGGCCAAGATCATGCTGCCGTTAGGAGGAATGCTGACCTGCATCTTCGTCGGGACACGTGTCGACAAGAAAATCCTGAAAGCCGAGCTGACCAACGAAGGGACGATCAAGTTCCGTCTCTTCTCCATTTATGTCTTCTTCATGAAATACGTTTCCCCGATCGCCATCGGCATCGTATTCCTGAACGAACTCGGCCTGCTTGACCAGTTGAAGAAACTATTTTAAAATAAACCCGTAAGTTCCTTGCATATCGGTAGGGAACTTATACCTTTGTAAAATAGTATTCATTTAATAATAACTGTCTTATGGAGACCAAAACCATTCGAAAAAATACTTTCTTACCATGAACTGGCGCGACCTTCTCTACTTCTCCAAAGGCGAACGGAGAGCACTGGCTTTACTCCTTTGCCTCATCACTATTTCCTGGATCTTATTGCTTTGGACAGACACGAAACGGATGCCTATCGAAGCGCAGACAGATGCCCATCGAACGGAAAACCGACAAGCACCGGGCGAAAGACGGATCATCACCGGAAAAAATACATCCGAAGGGGGAAAAAATTTCATCCGGAAAGAATCCGGACCTCATCCGAATAAAACCAAGAATACCCTTAAAGATAAAAGTCCTACCCTTACAGGTAACAACTCCTACCCTACAGGCAAGAAGAGGAAAGGATATACCCTATACACTCGAACGGAAAAGTACGCGCCGGGAACCCTCGTCGAACTCAACACCGCCGACACCACGATCCTGAAAAAAGTCCCTGGCATCGGCAGCACCTTCGCTCGGCGGATCATGAAATACAGAGAACTCTTAGGGGGCTTCTACGATGTCAGCCAGTTGGCGGAAGTGTATGGGATCGATGAAGAACGCTACCAAGCCCTCGCCCCCTGGTTCATTGCCGACACGCTCCATGTACGCCGGTTAGAGGTCAACGCCTTACCCGCCGCCGCTCTCCGCAAACACCCTTACCTCGACTACCGACAGGCAAAAGCGATCGAACAGCTCCGGAAACAAAAAAGCAGGCTCTCCGGATGGGAGAACCTGCAACTGATAGAAGAATTTACAGATACGGACAAGAAACGGCTCACACCGTACCTGTCATTCAAATAAACTTTAAAACGTGACTTGTATCATCACGGGAAAATGATCCGACGGGAAACGACCGTACTGCATATCGTTGAGAACAGCATACTTTTCCACCTTCGTCCCCTTCGTCACCCAGATATAATCGATGCGGTTCATCATCTCGGAATCCGTTTTGAAGCTGTTGTAAGTACCTTCCGTACCATAACGCGGCTGCTCGCTCAGGTCATACGAGTCCAGCAACAGACCGTCGGATGCTAGCGTCACCATCGGTTCATCGGTCGGAACGGCATTGAAGTCTCCCGTCGCAAAGACCGTCGCATCCGTTCCGGCAATCTGCTTGATACGAGCGATCAGCAGTTTGGAGGATTCCCGGCGTGCTACCTTCCCCTGATGGTCGTAATGGGAATTGAAAAAATAGAACACCTTGCCACTCTCCTTATCGCGAAACTTACCCCAGGAACAAATACGGTTGCAGCAAGTAGCATCCCAGCCCTTGCTCGGAACATCCGGTGTTTCGGAAAACCAGAAATTCCCCTTGTCCAACAAATCGAAACGACTGGTCTTATAGAAGATAGCTGAATGTTCGCCCGCATCCTCGCCGTCATCGCGCCCGGCACCGATATAGGCATACCCATCCAACTCGGCAATCCCGTCCAACATGTGCTTGAACCCTTCCTGTGTCCCGAAGATATCGAAATCGTGGAAACGGATCAGTCCTTTCACCATCTCTTTGCGGTTCGGCCAGGCATTCACACCATCTTTTTCCGTATCCATACGGAGGTTGAAAGTCGCCACGTTCAGTTCGCTCCTCCCGCCTGTGGCCGGATGGGATTCTTTCATGGCCCATGACTGGAGCAAAGCTGCCAGCAGGAGGACCGAAACAAATACACTTACCGTCTTTTTCATATCCTTATCATTTATCGATTACACATTTACCAACCCGGATTCTGTTTCAGGTTTCCATTTTTGATGATTGCCGACTGAGGGATCGGGTAGTAATACTGGCGACCATCGTCGTACCAGATACGCGGATCATCGTCCGACCAAGTCAGGTTACCCGAATCCGCCCCGGTCAATCCCTGCTGCGTGCCCTCTCCTACTGAAACAGGCGTACAGGAAGCAGGCAGACCGGTCGGCTTCTCTCCCTTATAGAAGATCACGTCCGGCGTACCGTCTTTGTCGAGGTCCATCTGGACATTCAAGGCGGGAACATATATACCAGTCCAACGCATCGTCATCAGCTCACCGCGTTTCCAACGCTTCAGGTCGGTGAAGCGGAAACCCTCCAGAGCCAGTTCGACGGAACGCTCACGACGCACTTCGAGGATGACCGGATCGGAAATATTCGGGAAATAGTTTTGCTGGAAATAAGCATCCACCTTGGTTGGCTTGGCAGAAAGACCGCCGGTGATACCGGCGCGTGCACGCAGCACACCGACCGTATTCGCCCAATCCGCATCCGTCAGCGTCCCCAACTCGGCTTTTGCCTCGGCATAGTTCAGCAGGACTTCGGCATAACGGAACAACGGAATCGCATTCGTATTCAAAGCACCGGCATCGTATTTGGTATCATCCAACGTATATTTGATCGGTTGGTAGCCCGTATAGGAATAACCGTTGAAGTTAGGAGCGGCAGGCACCCCGTCGCGTTCATACCCCGGTGTGCGGATCGTCTGGGCAAGGCGTGCGTCACGGTTCTGGCATTCGTCATAGAACTCCATCGTCTCGTAACCGGCACGATCCGTAAACGGTGTCCCATCCGTATTCAGGAAAGTATTGACAAAGGTACGGATCATACTGAAACGCGCTCCGTACGTGCCTGAAGTCCACCACCAGTTAGCTTCGCCCAACACAGCCAGCCCGGCATCGGCGCAGCTCGCCAGCATCACTTCACTAGTTACCGGCTTATCACTGATGAACAGCGAGCGGAAAGAAGCATCCGTACCCTCACCCGTATAAATAGAATGGCCGCTTTCCTTCATAACCGTTTCGGCAGCACGGACAGCCTCCTGATACCATTCGTCGGCCGAGTCGGTCAATCCCAACTCCGTATGATACTTGCGAAAAGAAGCTTCGAAGAGGCAGATACGGGATTTCAACGCATAAGCCACCCATTTCGTCACCAGAGAACCGGTTTCGTCCTTCGTCCGCGAGATATTCTCACAAGCGAAGTCCAGGTCTTCCAACACATGATCCATGACGATAGTCCGCGAATCGCGGGGAGCATACAGCAACTCGTCGTCCACACCTAACGTACGGTCTATCCAAGGCACATCGCCGAAACGTACTACCATCTCGTAATAGAAGTAAGCGCGGAAAAAGCGGGCCAAGCCGATATAGTTGTTACGGACAGATTCATCGACCGCCTCGTTCGTACAGTTCTCAATAAAGTAGTTGATGTTGCGCAGATCGCTCCACGACCACCCGCTGCTCAACTCGGCCGAGTAAGCCCCTTCGCGGATAAAGTTGTCGAAGCTGGTCACCGCTCCATAATCGCACATGGCATCCTGCCTGAAACCGTCACTGACGGAAGGGAGCATATTATAGAAAGAATAGGAATATGTTTCCAGCCCTTTCTCCGTCCTGAAGACTGTGTCTTTGTCCACCGAAGCCTGCGGTGTCTCGTCCATTGAGCAGGAGGAAAGGAGTAAACAGACTGATACAAAAGAATATATAATCCGTTTCATGTCGTTGATAGTTCTTTAATTAAAATGTTACTGATAAACCTAAACTCACACTCTTCATCTGCGGATAGCTGTTCCCGTCACCGCTACCACGGTTCCCGTTCAGTCCGGACGACATATCGGCATCCGTCAGGTCGGGATCGGAACCGTAGATGTTCGTCACGTCGAGGTCACGCGTATGCTTGTAGAGCGGGGACCAGCACCAGAGATTCTCGGCCGAAATATAAACCCGTACATTCTGCAATTTGGCTTTCGAAACGATCGGCTGTGGCAAGGTGTAGCCGAATTGCAGGTTCTTCAGACGGATATAAGCGACATTCTGCAAGTAGCGGGTCTGCGGTGTAGACTTCAGGGAAGCATTGTAGCCGGCATAACGGGGCAGATAAGCATCCGTATTGTCTTCTGTCCAATAGTTGCCCTGATGCCAAGTAGGCATGTTGTTATACGGGCGGTTATACTGTCCCCAGAAAATACATTCCGAACTGGGATACCAATCCTGTTTTCCCACACCCTGGAAGAAGGCGGAAAGGAAGAAGTTGTTCCAGTCACCGGAAAGGTTGATGCTATACGCATAGCGAGGCAACGCATTTCCGATCACGGTCTTGTCACCGTGGTCGTCCACGGTATTATTGCCGTAGTCGATCACATGGTCACCGTTCAGGTCCTTGATCTTCACATCTCCCGGATAGGTGATGCGCTTGGATGAAGACTGGATCAGTGTCTGGTCGGCATGGCTGTCAATATCAGCCTGATCCTTGAACAGCCCTTCAGTCACATATCCCCAGATTTCACCTACACGCTTGCCAGCATAGTAGTCATCCAGGTTACCCGTCTGGTTGTTATAGCGGTCGATGGTCGAGATATAGTCGGATAGCGTTCCACGGATCTCGTAGTTGAACGGTTTCTCCGCCAATGTGAACTGGTCGCGCCAAGTCAGCGTGATTTCCCATCCCTTGGTCGTCATGTCGGCATAGTTGCCTTTGGGAGAAGAGGCGCCGAACACATCGGGAAGCGTTTCGCCGACCGTGTACATATCCGTTGTCTTACGGATGTAATAGTCACCGTTAAATTGCAAGCGGTTGTTCAACATGCCGAAGTCCAGTCCGACATCGGTCGTCGTTGCCGTTTCCCAGGTCAGTCCGTCAGGCATGACGGCAGGAGCACTCGTATACTTGTTCTTCAAACCGTTCAGGACACGACCGGAAGTGCTGATGCTCAACAACTCGAGGAAGCTATAGGGAGAAACATTACCATTCCCTAACGAACCGTATGAAGCACGTATTTTCAGATTGGAGAACAAATCCGGGTTCACCTTCCAGAACGCCTCTTCCGACACGCGCCATCCACCGGAGACAGAAGGGAAGAACGCCCATTGCTGATCGGTCGGGAATTTGGAAGAACCGTCATAGCGTCCATTCACTTCCAACAGATAGCGATCCTTGAACGCATAGTTCAGACGGAAAAAGCCACCTGCCACGCGCCATCTGTTATAACCTCCCGACGTAGTGATCGCATCTCCCAGCGCCAAGTTGATGTTTTCCGAATCGTCGAGCAGCAACCCGTTACGCTGCACATATGTGCTCTTATAAGTTGACTGTTCATAATTGTAACCGACCATACCTTTGAAATAATGCGCATCACCGAATGTATCCTCATAATCGGCATACAGGTTGGTCGCAATATACTCGGTCCGCATATTACTCTCCTTCAAGTCATTGTATTTGGTACTCAGTTCGACAATCTGCCCTTCGTGAGTGCTATAAGGAACCGGTACGCGGCGTTGCGTCTGTCCCTCGTCCGTATTGCGGAACGTGAAGTCGCCCCGTACGTGCAATTTGTTTTCCAGAAAAGAAGCAGTAAAGCCGGTCGTATTCTTCAACACCTTGTTATTGGTATCGATACCGTTCTTGCCATAGATAAAGTCACCGACCGAATAAGCGGCCGAGAAAGTCAGGCTGCCGTCGGGGTTGAAGATAGGCGAGGTCGGATGACCTTCATCGGAAATGTTACGCCAGATGGAGCCGCCTTCGCCGACATTGATCGGGTTATGGTAATCCATATTGGAAAAATCCATATTGTTCTCGATCTTCAGCCAGTCGAACACCTGTACGGAACCTTTCGCACGCAGGTTCATCATCTTATAATTGTCGGTATTATAGCGGAACAAACCGTCGTAGCCATAGAACAGTTTCCCATTGTTACCGGTCACCGACAAATTATGGTCCTGCGCGAAAGTCGTTTTCTTGTACAGGGCGTCGTAATAGTCTTCGTTGCCGTAGTAGACATATTTGCCGGTAGCATCGACCGTCACCTCGTCAGTTATGCCCTGCTCCTTCCGTCTTTTGAAGTCTTCCAGCCAGCCGAGGGAGAATTCCTGCGTCTTGTTGATGTTCTTAGGGTCGGCCGAATAGTTGTTCCACGCATGATAGGCTTCATAGAAATGACTGGCATATTCATATCCGTCGGTCACGAAGTCGGGAACCGTCACCGGCTTCTGCATGGCGAAATTTCCTGAATAGGTAATGGAAGTCTTGTCCTTAGTCGGCTCTTTCGTGGTGATCAGTACGACCCCGAAAGTACCGCGCGCCCCATAGATGGCAGCCGAAGCGGCATCTTTCAAGACAGACACGCTGGCGATATCGTTCGGGTTCAACATCGAGGGATCACCTTCCACACCGTCGATCAGGATCAGTGCGCTACCACCCTGCCCGATCGAAGTCGTACCGCGGACATTATAACTCGCCGAACGGGTCGGCTTACCGTCAGTCAACTGGATGTTCAAGTTGGGGATCGAACCTTGCAGGGCTTGTGTCACATTGGGAACGGAACGATTGTCAAACACTTCGCTGGTCACCTGTTCGACGGCTCCGGTCAGGTTCACTTTCTTCTGTGTGCCATAACCGACTACGACCACTTCGTCCAGCGTCTGCGTATCTTCCACCAAGGCCACTTTCAGCTCTTTCTCTCCTTTCAGTGTGATTTCTTTCGAGATATATCCGATAAAAGAGATGGTTAACACAGCGTCAGGGGCTACCTCCAGCGAAAACTTCCCGTCAATATCGGTCACCGCCCCGTTAGTCGTTCCTTTTTCCACTACATTGGCTCCGATAACGGGTTCTCCGTATCCATCCACAATCGTACCTGTCAGATGATACGTGCCCTGCCGGGCTACGCTTATGATTCCACCCGGATTGGCGGAATAGATTACAGGGAATCCCTGTAATGCACCTGCGATACATAGTAAACCCGCAAACCGGGTCACTCTACTCTTAATCTCCATGTTTGTTCTTTTTGCGTTAAAACAAATATATTTTCACCTAATTAAAACCGCTGCAAAGGAACAACCGGAGTATTAAATCGCTGTTTACTATCAATTACAATATCGTTACAGAACCAATTCCCTGAACAGTATCTCCAACGTCTGGTCCAAATCGTCGGAGAAACCCGGATGCGGACGTGAAGTCTGGATAGATGCACTCCGCACTGCTGTCAGCCACCGAAACCGTTCCGGGATGTCCAGAGCAGCGATAGGGCCGCCCTCTTTCGTGCCGGAACAGATTTTATCGAAAACATGCAGATTGGCAAACAACGATTCACGGTCCAACTCGGAAGAAAATAGATTCAACTTGTCCTCGTCTACCTTATAAAGCGCCTTGATGTACTTCGCTCTTTTCGAGAACAGAATAATTCCCACATTAAAGAACTCCTCACGTTCTACTTTGGGGACCAAACGGATAACGGCATATTCATATAAGTGCTTTCCTTGCATCTTGTGCTTCTTTTATAAATGTTTCGGAATGTGCCAGTCTCTCACATAAGAACCGGATATAAATCTCTCTTATCTCTTGCGGCCTACCGGGACTTTCACTCCAATACAACCAGTCGTCGGGAATCAGAGCCACGATCTCCCGGATCTTCTCCTCCGTCAGCAGGCGTTTCATCTCGGCATCCGCCTCTTCCAACCCGGAAGCTTCGGGTAGCAGCACATGATCTTTGATCTGCACGAACGGACTTACGGCATGCTTTTGCCAGTTCACCCATGAATAATGGAAATAAAGCGAAGCGCCATGATCGATCAGCCACAGTTCCTTATGCCACATCAGCATATTGGTATTCCGGAATGTACGGTCTACATTGGTCAGAAACGCATCCAGCCACACGATACGGGACGCCAACTCAGCCCCGACCTTCGTCACTGCCGGGTCGAAGGTTAGAGCCCCCGACAGAAAATGCAGCCCGAGGTTCAATCCCCGGCTGCCTTGCAGCAGATCCTGGATTTCCTCATCACCTTCGGTACGCCCGAAAGCCTCGTCCAAATTCAGGAAGACCAGCTCGGGAACCCGGAAACCAAGTGCACGGGCTATCTCACCGCCAATCAGCTCGGCTATCAACGCTTTCGTCCCATGGCCTGCCCCACGGAACTTCACGACATATTTAAACTCGTCATCAGCTTCCGCCAATGCCGGCAACGATCCGCCTTCCCGAAGAGGCATGATATAACGCGTCACATTCTCTGTTCGTAATTCCATCACATTCCAGTTATTTGAAGATAAAGATACACGTTCTTTTTAAACAAACGAAGGTTGACTACACACTATCTGTTTGTTTTTTCGCCATAATCTGCCAACCGCCTTCACCGGAAAAAGTAAACCGAGTACGGAAAGTGTGTTATAAAGCTACAACTGCCATGCTTCTATCGCCAAACTATAATGCCATAGAGCTTTTGACCTAAGTCGAATACCTTTTCGACAATGGGCAAAAAGGTTTTCGACTTAGGTCGATAAGATAGAAGGATATAAGACAAACATTAAATGACTATATATTAAACCATTATACACATTCATAATCTCTTTATTTTTCACTTAAATAGGTTGCTTCGGATAAGAGACAGAAGGGGGCGCATAGTCAACCTATTTCAGGACGAGACACTGGGTGAAAGCAAATTTTTAAGGTGAAGGCAGTCCCGATGTTCACCTTCACCCTTGTACACTTTGATAATCAAAGAGTGAAAGGACAAGGTGAAGCCAAAACATAACAAGATCCGTCATATGAAAAATAAAAAAGGGGAAAAGCTCCCCTCTATAAACAATTAAAGGCTGTCTCACGACAACCCCTAACCAACTTTGTTAACCTTAAATCTAATACTATTATGAAAAAACCACAATGCAAAGATACATGCGTCAAGACCGTTTGTCAAGCCTTTTACAGACAATATATGTTAAGTCCGGAAGAGCTTTGCAATAAAAAGTGTTACAAAGGGCAAAACTTTACACAATGGTATCAAATTCTACTAAAATTAACATTTTAATTCCTCTTTCTTAAAGAGAAAGACGCTCTTTCAGGAGCTTATAACCGGCATTGCTTGCCCGCAAACAAACTCCGTTTTTCAAACGGACCTGATAATTTTCTTTTCCGAATAGCTCCACTCGTAAAATCTGTTCGGTATTGACAATGCAAGAACGGTGAATCCGCACAAACAGAGCAGGTGGAAGATGTGTCTCAAAATATTTCATCGTCTGCTCCTTCACATACTGGCCACCCGGAGTAAAAATCGTCACATAATCGCCTCCGGCTTGCAGATATAACAGTTCCTCGAGATGGATGATATGAATGCGGGAACCGTCTTTTACCGATACGCGATCCAGAAAAGTTTCACCAGCGGGAACCGCTTCTTCTTGTCCCTTATCCGTCTCAGTTCCGGATATCTCCTCAAAATCCGATTCATCCGTCCGGTTCATCCGATACCATTGCAACAGGATGATCCAGCATAATATGCCAAAGACCAGACGGAGGGAAACACTATCCATAAAATCACCGGCATTTCCTCGTTCCAAAAGCACCTGTAGCTCGAAAGCCCCTGCCAGACTGATCGCCTGAACCAATACCGCCAATGCAACCTGTATTTGCAGAGCATGAATAGTCCCGTCAATATATCCGTACAGGAAACCGGCGGCAGCCAATAATCCGACAGAGACCAATCCATCCAGGCAGGCTATCCATATCTCCTCTCCTCCATAACAGAACAGGAGCCATGAACACATCATCCAGGCCACAACCGACAGAGTAATCCCCATCACGCGATTGATGACCGACCCTATAAATGGATGCGTCTGCATAAATCAACTTTTAAACTCAATACCTCCGAAAGAGACTTTTCCTCTCACGATCAAAATGTGTTCCTTGTCTATCTCCACAGACGAATTATAGCGTTTATCGTCACATCCGCCGATAAATGCATCAATCTGCGTCAGCAAATTCCAATCCGACGGCAAATAAATCTCGACCCCTCCAAAAGTACAGTCGATATCTATAAACGTCTGGGGAGCTTCCAGCTTGCTCCTCCGTAAATCCAGGACAGTCCCGCCAAACGCATTCCTAAGTCGCGCCCCTCTGAACACAGGGTCCAAAACAATCTGCTGAACCGATCCGAAAGTATTGTCCGAT
Source organism: Parabacteroides sp. merdae-related_45_40 (assembly GCF_001915675.1). Lineage (NCBI taxonomy): Bacteria > Pseudomonadati > Bacteroidota > Bacteroidia > Bacteroidales > Tannerellaceae > Parabacteroides > Parabacteroides sp. merdae-related_45_40. The sequence goes on from NZ_MNQY01000036.1 coordinate 18,004, forward strand.
ACGATAAAACCGTCTTCAGAACCATATACCTCTTTTGTATACTCCGGCCTTCTGCCATCCCAATGAGCATTGAAGTGGTGACGTTCCGGTTTAAAGAGTATCATGATTCCCACAAAAATAAACAATACCGGCCAGAACATATCGAGCCATTCGCCCTCTACCCAGCTTATTTCCGGCAATAGGAAATAGGCTCCTACGGCAATCGTAATCACTCCCCCGAAGAAATGCCGTTTAATCAAATTGACAACGCCGACCACAATCAGCAACATCTGCCAGGAAACCAGGATACCGAACAGATCAGAGTCTATTATCCCGAAATTCCGCCCAAGAAACAATAGACCTACTATGATAAACACAGCAGCCGTCGTAACCGTGTTCAGTCTACTGTGGCTGGGATAACCGCCTCTGATAAAATTTCCTTGTTGATTCGTTCTCATACTCGTACATTTTTAATTTGTTGCAAAACTACCGCCACATAACCGCTTACACAATAAAAAAACGGTCAGTAACGACTAAATCCCGGCGAATAACGGAATAATCCCGATAAAAAAGCATTGATAGCCTCCCCAAAGATATTCATTCGATCTTTGCCAATGCCCCAAAATTGCATATATTTGCAATGTTTGGAGGAACTATTCGAGAAAAATCAAAAGTGCTTCACTTTGTCGAAATCGCCAGTTTTGACCACCACGAAGCACAAGCAATCGCTATATCAGTGGGTTTGCTTGTCTATGTGGTAGAGGTTTCTGGCGATACCTGACAAAGTATAGGCAACAACCCACTGTTTTTTATGGCTGCCTACAAAAAACTTTCATTCTCAATCCAACCGAAATAACGATCCACATAAAGAAAATATGAAATGAATACCGAATATGAAATCATCGAAGGTCTGAAAGCAGGTCACGAAGAAGCGTACAAATACATATACGAACGGCAATACAAAATACTTTGTATTATCGCCAAAGAATATGTAGATGATACTTTCACTGCAGAGATGATTGTAAGCGATGTCATTTTTGCCTTATGGAAAAACCGGAAAGAAATAGACATCAATCTTTCGTTACGCAGTTATCTGATCAAAGCAGTCCGCAACCGGTGCCTGAATTATCTTGCCCAACTGAACAAAAGGGAAGATGTCCGTTCGCATATTGGGGATCTGCTCGAAAAAGAACAAATCCATTATGAGGAACAACACGGCTATCCGCTGTCCAGCCTGATAGAAAAAGAACTTGATGTCAAAATAAAGAATTGTATAAACAATTTGCCGGCACTTACCCGGCGCATATTCTGTCTGAGCCGTTTCGAAAACCTCAAATATGAAGAAATTGCTCAAGAAGTCAACGTTTCCGTCAATGTTGTCAAATATCACATCAAATCTGCCCTATCTCATTTACGGGAAGAATTAAAAGACTATTTACCCTTGTTTCTACTTATTTTTTTCCCTTTCGGAAAATAAATCCGTTTTTTCATTTACCCTAAATCTTTTCCGGCTTGTCTTATTTATATAAGCAGAAAAGATGGACACACAGAATCAACATAAAGAGCATTGGTTAAATCTCATAATCGACCGACTGACAGGAACTATATCGGAAGACTCCGACTTGTGCCTACAAGAATGGATCCATGCTTCTGATGAGAACAGCCGATACTTCAAAAATATGGAACTGCTCTGGCATTCAATGGAAGTTGTCCACGAAGGAGAACAATACGATTCAGACCGTGCCTTTTTGCTCTTTAAACAGCGTATCGAGACAGAAAACACGATAAACACGCGAAAATCATTCACCTTAAAGAAAGTGTTGTCATATGCAGCCATCCTAATCTCATTCATTACCCTCAATTGTCTGATCCATCAATATTACATTCATCCTTCAGATCAGAATATTCTCCGATTGTCAGAAATTGCAGTACCTAATGGCTCAAAAACAAAACTGACATTACAAGACGGGACGAAAGTATGGCTGAATGCAGGTTCAAAGATTCAATATGACTCCGATTTTGGAAAGAAGAACCGCCTGCTCAAATTATCAGGTGAGGCCTATCTGGAAGTAGCAAAAGATGAAAACTGTCCTTTTATTGTCGACGCAGGAGAAATAAAAGTAAAAGTATTGGGTACTTGCTTTAATGTCAGAGCCTATAAAGATAACGAAGAAATAAAAGTCGCTTTATTAAGAGGCTCTGTCGAAATGGAAACAAATAACGGAGATATGCTAAAATTAGTTCCTAAAGATATCGCCCACTTCAATACACAAACAAAAGAAACCGACATTTGCCATAACACCGGATACTCTCAAAATTGTATTGGATGGATTGATAACAAATTTATATTCAACGGAGAAAGTTTCGAACAAATCACTAAAATACTGGAAAGGACCTTCAACGTAAAAATAAACATCCACAGAGAGTCCATCAAAAAACGTTGTTTCATTGGTGACTTTGTTAATAACGAAACAATCGAACAGATATTTAAAGTCATGTCATCCAATGAAAAATTCACATATACGATAAAAGGGAATATCATAGACGTCTATTAATTCATAATTTGTGTTTAATCTTAAATAATCATTTGCCTATGAAGTAGTACAATAAAAAACAGAACCGGAGAATGCTGCAACACTCTCCGATCCCGAGAATAGATTTAAATTTCTGATTACTAACTTTAAATCCGATACAAATGTATAAAAAATATCAGGATATAGGGAAATTATACCCACTTATATGCAAGAATAAGGCCTTGAATATCATGAAAATATCAATTCTGTTACTTTTATTTGGAATATTTTCTGTCTCAGCTACAGGATATTCACAGGAAGCCCGAGTCTCCATTACAGTAAATAACACGACAATCAATGAAGTTTTCACTGAAATCAAAGCTCAGACAAACTATTCATTCTGGTTTGACGTAAAAGATGTCGACATTGATCGCAAAGTGTCTATTCATGTAGAAAACGAAACGGTCAAATCTGTCTTATCAACCATATTGAAAGGACAAGATCTTGGTTTTGAACTAAAAGGGAATCATATCATTATTGTTAAAAAAGAGATATTAAACCAATCAGCGGGAGCCGGATTACCTCAACAAAACAAAAAAATATCCGGCGTCATTAAAGATGAACACGGAGAACCCATAATAGGAGCAAACGTCGTCGTCAAAGGTTCTACCATCGGTAATATTTCCGACCACGAAGGTCGATTTACATTAGAGGTTCCGGAAAACTCTACCCTTACAGTATCCTACATAGGATATTTGTCACAAGAGATCAAAGTCGGCAAAAGAAATATATTTAACATCATCTTGGCCGAAGACTCCGAGAACTTAGACGAAATCGTTGTAATCGGATACGGGACAATGAAAAAATCCGATTTGACGGGTGCCGTCTCCAGTGTAAAAGGAGATAAAATTTCGGCGATTGCCTCGACTGACATTACTGATATCCTACAAGGAAAAGTTGCCGGTATGAACATCACATCTTCCTCCAAAGTTGATGAATCCGGTTCTATCCGTATCCGTGGCAATCGTTCACTGAATGCAAGTAATGATCCTCTGGTTATCGTAGATGGAGTTCCCGGACGTATGGAAGCTGTTAATACCAACGATATAGAGTCCATAGAAGTATTAAAAGATGCAGCCAGTACAGCCATATACGGTTCGAGAGGCGCAAACGGGGTAATTCTGATCACGACAAAGAAAGCGAAAGAGCAGCAAACCCGTATTTCATATAGTGGTTACATAGGTATCAGCGTACCTAATTTAGTAAAAATGCAAAGTGGAGATGAATATATTCAGTTCCGCCGTGACGGTTATAGATACAGAAACGGTTGGGATCAGCCATTTACAGACGAAGATGTATTCGAACCGGCCGAATTAGCAGTCATAAAAAGCCGCGATTTTACAGACTGGATCGATTTGTTGTATCGAAACGGTCAGACACAAAGTCATTATATTGGTCTCAGTGCCGGAAATAAAACGACCAAATTACATCTTGGATTAAACTATACCAAAGATGAAGGTTATTCCAAAATAAATTTCAAAGACAAATATAATATAACATTGAATCTCGACCATGAAATAAATAAGTATGTGTCAGTCGGATTATCTGCTCGCCTACAACGAAATAATAGCCAAGGTATGACAAAGTTCGAGGAAAAGCTGCAATACATGACTCCACTCGCAAAGCCGTACAACGAGGATGGAAGCCTGAATTATTATCCGGCACCTCAAAACACATCCGGCTATAACGTATTAGCTAATTATGGCAAAGACAACTATACGAATGAATTTATTAAAAACGCGGCATATCTCACAGGTTATATCAATATACGTTTTTCAAAATATTTGAATAACAGGGCCAATATTTCTTATAACATCATCGATCGTAAAAACGGCTATTTTTTCGGAGAAAACTCATACGAACGAAAAGGAACTGTTCCGCTTGCCGGTAAAAAATATCAGGACGAAGTAGAATATACCTTCAACGATATTCTCTCTTACGACAAAGATTTCGGAGAGCATCATCTTGTATTGGACGGGGTCTTTGAAGCGACAGGCTATACAAAAGAGACAGGAGAAATGAGTGGGGAAAATCAGCCGGTAGCTTCGACATCATTCCACAACCTAGGGACCGCTGCCGAAAACCTACAAATCGGAAGTTCATACCAACATTGGACTTTAGCGTCCTTCCTTGTGCGTGCACGTTGGGATTATCAAGGCAAATACTATGCCAACATCGCTATCCGTACAGATGGTTCATCCCGGTTGGCGGCAGGGAACCAATGGGCTTTTTTCCCATCGGGAGGTGTTGCCTGGCGTATCTCAGAAGAAAAGTTCTTCGGAAAAAGAGAATGGCTTAATTCTCTGAAATTAAGAGCCTCCTACGGAGCCGTAGGAAACTCCGCCATCGATCCTTACCAGACGATTGCCGGATTAAGCAAATATGATTACTTGTTTGGAGAGGATGCCAGCAACAAATTTTTCGCTTATCGGCCTTCTATGATTCCGAATAAAGATTTAGGATGGGAAATTTCGCGTACAGCAAACTTCGGAGTGGATTTTGGTTTGTGGAACAATCGTATATCCGGTTACATTGAGGGCTATATCACCAAAACAAGTGATTTACTAATGGAGCGTACGTTGCCATTTTTCACCGGCTTCTCCAAGGTTTGGCAAAATATCGGTAAAACCGAAAATAAAGGTATCGAACTAAATATCCAAGCAAATACGTTGAAGACTAAATCATTCTCTTGGGAAACAACTGTAACTTTTGCCCGCAATTGGAATAAAATCACGGAACTGCTGGGAGGTGGCGACATTCGCAACAATTCATGGTTTATAGGCAAGCCTTTGCAAGTACATTACAACTATGAGATGATAGGAGTATGGCAATTAGGCGAAGAAAAGGAAGCACAGAAATATGGTGCTATTCCTGGAGACATCAAAGTTAAAGATCAGAATAATGACGGTTCGATCGGAGAGCTGGACAAAGTAATATTAGGACAGAAAGATCCAAAAATCATCGCATCTTTACTGAACTCATTCCGTTTCGGTGCTTTTGATGCCTCCATCAATCTGAACATGAATTTCGGAAGCCTGATCCATCCTAATACCTATGCTAGCTTAATCACACGTGACGGACTGCGCTGGATGCCGTCCAACTTCAAATACTGGACACCCGACAATCCGACAAACGAATATACCCGTGCAGATAAACTAAGCGGATATGATCCATTTGCCGGTACAGGTGGCTACATGAAGGGAGATTACATCAAAATCCAAGATATAACACTGGGCTACGATTTCAGTAAAATAATGCCGAAAAACTGGAAGATCTTACGAGCACGGCTCTATGCACAAGTCCGGAATCTCGGATATATCTATAAAGCATGTAAAAATGACGTAAGTCCGGAAGCTCCCGATTTTGACTATAATATTCCGACAACTTATACAATGGGGATAAATATTGACTTTTAAACTGTAACAAATTATGAAACTAAAATATTGGACCTTTATAATCGCATTATATGCAGGCAGCCTATGTTCCTGTTCCGATTTTCTTTCCGAAGACCCAAAAGGAAATATCACCACCAACTATTCAGAAACAGAAGAAGGTTGTGAACGGTTGGTTCTGAGTTTATATAATACACACCGCGATTTCCTCGAAAGACTTTACCTGTTCGGTTCGATGGGAGCAGATGAGCAGTTAGTTGCCGTAAATGGAAATGACTGGCGTTATTTCGGAGAATATTTCGATACCCAGATGATAAACAATGGCTGGAACCGAGATTTCTGGAAACAACTGTATAACTCTCTCAATGTTGCAAACCTGGCAACCGAGATCATTGAAACAGCAGAGATCAAAGATGAAGGCAGACGGGCTGAACTTCGTGCAGAAGCACATGCACTACGCGCTTTTTATTTCTGGATCATCACGGAAACCTATGGAGATGGAGCACATTTCACGACAGAAAGTACTGCCGGTGTCAAAACTATTGGATATCAACCCGGCGTTGCTACTTTCTACAAGCAAATGCTGGAAGATCTCAACATTGCCGCTACCGGATTGAAGTTGCCACAAAACAGCCAATGGGGACGCATGAATGAAGGAATACGTAAATTCATCCTAATGAAAGTTTTGATGTCACTGGCCGGTTATCCGGACGATGTGATTTCTGCTGCCGGATACACAAAAGAGCGTTGTTACACAGATGCTCTTGCTTTGACAAAATCGTTGCGGTCCGACTATAATTACAGGTTACTGGACGATTACACACAGATATTCGATGTTGACAACCAGATTAATGACGAAATTATCTGGTCTGTACAATATTCGACTGATAAAACCTATAATGGCGGAGGTGAAAACGGACTTCACCGCTACGGTGTCGGTTGGTACAACAAATCTGCTGTCGACAACAAAGCAATCACAACCTTATGGAGCCATTCCTTATATTATGGACGTGAATATCGCTGGACTATGCCATCCTTATTTATGATTCAAAATTTCAATGAATACGATAAGCGTCTTTATGGCTCATTACAAGAATACTGGTGCTGGATCCCGACAGATTGGAATCAGAAGCCTGTTTACTCCGACACAGTCTTAATCCGCCATTTCCGCACTGTGACAGACGAAGAAGTTGCGGCCGGACGACAGAGAGCAGAGACTCACCCATTAGGACATGAATATTTGTTGAAGGATTGAACCATATGTACAATCTACAAACAGGGGAACCAACAATGAATGGACGTTCCTGCTACCATACCAATCTGAAACTATTGGATTCATCCCGTGAATTTGCAAAAGATGAAAAAGGTCACAAAGATTTTATTTGGTTTCGTTTAGGTGAAGTATATTTGTCCCAAGCAGAGCTATATATGTATATGGGACAAAAAGAGGAAGCTGCTAAAGTCATTACGGAATTGCGGAAAAGGGCATTGACCGAAGGGCACGAAGAGGCACTGAAAGTCACCCCCGATATGATTACGCTCGATTTTATCCTTGATGAATATATGCGCGAATTAAGTATGGAAGGTTTTAGGTGGTACACACTGAAACGTACTGGCAAACTGTTGGAACGCGCATTGAAATACAATCCAGATGTCAAAGATAAGATGAAAGCCTATCATGTCACCCGTCCGATTCCTCAAAATGAAGTGGATGTTGTCACAAATAAAGACGAATTCCACCAGCTACCAGAATATGATAAATAATTTTTAAACACTTAATATCATTTACTATGCATAACACAACAAACCAAATGTCAAGAAGACATTTTCTTGCAACCACAGGGGCGATTGCCGGAACGGCCTTGCTCAATCCCTTATCTGATATAAAAGCAAAAACTACCGGTATTTCAGCACCGACAGGTAAAAAACTCCGGATCGCACTTGTCGGGACAGGAGGCCGCGGGACATCCATGTGGGGAAGGGACATTCTGAAAAGTTATCCTGATTACCTTGAGTTCGTAGGCCTTTGCGATAAAAACGAAGGACGCGTTGAAACCGGCAAACGTATCATCGGCACTTCTTGTCCGACATATACCGATTTTGAAAAAATGATGAACGAGACACAACCGGATGTATTGATTGTCACGACAATGGACAGCACACACCATCAATTCATTATCCGGGGAATGGAGTTGGGAGCCGACATTATCACGGAAAAGCCGATGACGACCGATGAAAAGAAAATCCAGGCGATTCTGGATGCTGAAAAGCGGACGGGCAAGACATGCCGGGTCACGTTCAACTACCGTTATTCCCCTCACCGGGCAAAAATATGGGAACTGCTTCGTGCCGGAGAAATCGGTGATATCACTTCCGTCGATTTCCACTGGTATCTAGATACCTCACACGGAGCCGATTATTTCCGCCGCTGGCACAGGCTCGTTGAATGTAGCGGTTCGTTATGGGTACACAAAGCCAGCCATCATTTCGACCTCCTGAACTGGTGGATCGACAGCGATCCCGAAAGTGTTTATGCGCTTGGAGCTCTCAACCATTATGGAAAGAATGGAACCATACGGGCAGAAAACTGCCGTACATGCCCGCATACAGACAAATGCAAATTCTTTTTTGACATCACCAAGAACAAGAACTACATGGAACTGTACGTGGCCAATGAAAAGTACGACGGTTACCTGCGCGACGGCTGTGTGTTCAAAAAGGATGTAAACATCTTCGACAAAATGGCGGCAACAATCAAATATAAAAATGGTGTACAAGTAGCCTATTCGTTGACAACCTATTCTCCATACGAAGGTTACCGGATTGCATTCAACGGAACAAAAGGACGTCTGGAAGCCTGGATTCAGGAATCCAAACCGACATCGGATGCCAATTATGACGAAATCGTTTTGTTCAAGAACTTTAATAAACGGCAATATATCCAGATTCCGTTCGGAACATCCGGACATGGCGGCGGGGATGCATTATTAAAAGACCAGATATTCCTGCCCAATATCGACGATCCGTTCCAACAGTGTGCAAATACCCGCGACGGAGCTTTGGCCTGTCTGGTCGGAATCGCGGCCCGCAACAGTATAGCATCCGGACAACCGGTAAAAATTGCAGATTTAACTTCGATCCAACCACAGGAAAAGAAGTTGTATAAACGTATCTTATAAACATTCAAAGAGGATGTCAACCTACCCTGTCCCCGCGTCAAGTGTAGGGACAGGGTAGGTTTAGCCCTTCTTTTTAGCCCATTTTAATTATTTTACTCCATGAACAAACTGATTCTACTTATCCTCTTCTCTCTGTCTTATTGCAATGCTGTAATAGGTCAGGATTCACACATACATTTTATAGAGAAGCCCGACTCACAAAAAATAAGCATATACATAGACCAGACTCTTTTTACAGAATTTCTTTACTCTGACACTTTATATAAACAAGTCCTTTATCCAATCTATACAGCGTCCGGAACTGAAATCACTCGTGGCTATCCTGCCCGCCCGAAAGCCGATGAACGGACAGATCATCCTCATCAGATGGGACTATGGTTTAGCTTCGGAAGCATCAACGGATTGGATTTTTGGAATAATTCGAATCGCATTCCCCTCGATAAAAAAGAACATTACGGCATTATCCGGTTTACCGGCATCAAAAATATAAACGAAAAAGAAAACCAATTTACAGTCGAAGCAAATTGGACAAACCACAATGGATATATCCTACTAAAAGAAAAAACCACCTACGCATTCACCGGTAAGCCACACGAAAGAGGCATTCAGCGAACCACTACACTGACTGCTTTCAACGATTCTATTTTCATTACGGAAAATAAAGAAGGCTTACTCGGTATGCGTTTAGATCGAAACCTTGAAGCCGACATTTCCGGAATCTATCAAAATAAAGAAGGAGATACCGGTAACGATGTTTGGGGAAAACGTTCGGCTTGGGTTGTTTTGAACGGGAAGATAAAAGATGAGAAAATATCGATAGCTATCATAGACCATCCTGAAAATCCCAATTATCCGGGTTGGTCGCATGCACGTGAATACGGCCTGTTTGCGATTAATAACCTGGGAGGACGGTGTTTCGATAAACAGGCGGAAAAAGTTCAAATCCTGCTAAAAAAAGAGGATTCCATCACTTTCACCCATCAGATTTTGATAAAGGACGGAGATTATCTTTCCAACCAGGAAATAGAAAATATTTCTGTAGTACAGAAATCCCTATAAAAAATTAAAGGCTGTCTCACGACAACCCCTAACCAACTTTGTTAACCTTAAATCTAATACTATTATGAAAAAACCACGATGCAAAGATACGGGCTTTTCCTAATTCGTCAATAGTTAAAGTACTAATTTATGTTGTAAAGCATATAATAAAAACTAATTCATCAAAAAGTAAAGAAAATATGCAACCGTAATATGCCCCCTCTCGTCTATAAAAGAAAATAAACGAAAATATAACAAGACATGAAAACAAAAGCATTTTTCTTTATGGTTTGTATCTGGTTGCTGACAACTAACGGATTTGCCCAGAATACAATAAAAGGGGACGGGAAGATCATCACGAAAGAAATTTCCATATCCGATTATGATGAGATCTCATATGTAGGAAAAGTAAACATCGAATATGAACAATCCAACGCATCCCCCTTTTTTAAGATAACAATAGACGAGAACATACTACCCCACCTCAACATAAAGATAAAGGGCAAGACATTGATCATACAGCCCAAAAATGAAAAAAAATATTTTAACGGAAATTCTTACGGACTCAATCTCCAACCGACCGTATGCGAGATAAAGACCAGCTCCCGTGAACTGAAAGAGATAAGTGCAGTAGGAGGCGGAGAGTTTATCGCCAAAAGCCCTCTTAAAACCGACAAACTGGATATCAGTATTGCCGGAAGCAGCACAATAAACTTCGATAAGCAGCTGGAAGCGCGCAAAATCAACTTTAGCGTGGCTGGATCAGGAGATATCAACGCAACCCAACTGAAAGTAAACAACCTGGATTGCAGCGTGGCAGGCAGTGGTTCCATCCTGCTCAAAGGAGAGGCCGAAAGAGGAGATCTGAGCGTAGCTGGCGGTGGGGATATCAGTGCTTTCGGATGTGTCCTTCGGAAAGCGGAATGCAGCGTAGCCGGTGGCGGAGACATCGAAGTACATGCGTCCGAACAACTAGATGCCAGTATAGCCGGCGGTGGCCATATACGATATGAAGGCGATCCAGAGCTAAGCAAAAGCGTCATAGGCGGAGGTTCGATCAAAAAGAATTAGTATTTCTATAAAATTCATTCTACATTTGTAACCAAAGTGCGGCAAACGCATTCCTAAGTGTAACATAAAGAAGATAGACATGAAAACAAAAGGTTTACTAATGATTGCTTTCCTAATGGGAATGTTTTTCTCTACCCAGGCAGCAGATCATGTGAAAGGAAACGGAAAGCTCTCGACCAAGAAAATAACGATCGACGACTTCAATGCCATCAAGTTCGACGGGGTGATCGACTTCAACTACGAGCAGTCGGAATCTACTCCGCATATCGAAATAACTGTAGATGAAAATCTGCACCCGTACGTAAACATCGATATCCAAGACCGTGTCCTGACCGTTGGATTCAAAGGTGCGAAAGTCGACCATTTCACCAAATTCATCGTCAAGACTAACTCCAAATGGCTGAAAGAGGTAAAAGCCTCTGGCAATGCTAACTTCATAGCCAACAGCCCATTGAAGGGTGACGAATTGAAAATCAACGCCAACTCTAACTGCCTCGTCCAGCTAAAGCAGAAAGTCGAAGTCGGCAAGCTCGACCTGAACGTGTCCGGTAGCGCCAATATGGTCGTGAATGAACTCAAAACCGACAAGTTGGAATGCAGCATTAACGGTTCCGGCACGATCAACCTAAAAGCTGGAAACGCCGAAGAAGCAGACTACACCATTACGACCGACGGTGAAATCATGGCTTTCGGGGTGGCAGTGCCCGAAGTGAACTGTAAAATCACAGGCAAAGGTTCCGCCCAGATCCATCCGACCGACAACCTGAAAGCAACAATCGTAGGTAAAGGAAATATCCGCTATAAAGGCCCGACAGCCGTACAACAGAAAGTCATCGGCAAAGGAACTGTTGAAGAAGTAAAATAAAATACGAATCGGCAAAAGAAAAGCTGGTCTACAGCCAACCTTCTTTCCTATACCATTCTATGCTTTCTTCCAGGCCACGGCGTAACGGGTAAGCCGGAACGAAGCCCAATTCATCCTGAAGCGGTGTAACATCACAAATCCAGTTACGCTGTTTCAGGATTATATATTTATCCGTATTCAATGTCATACTCTTCTTCAGCAGCTTGCCTATCCATTCGGACCCCTGGCAGGCTATATGCACCAGTCCCATTGGAATACGGGCATGCAGGACATGTTTCTTCCGCAGGATTTCCTGTATCATCCGGGCGAACGATTCATCCGTATAGACATCACCGTCCGCTACAAAATAATGGCGGTTCCGGACAGCCTCATTCTCCAAAGCAAGGAAAGCAACGGTAGCCAAATCCTTTACATATATAAAAGTAATACGCTGGGGCGTAAAGCCGACAGCAAAATCAAAACCAGACTTTACACTTTTAATCTCCATGAAGTAATCTTTCTCGCCCGGTCCATACACCCCTGTCGGACGCAGGATCACATACGGGAAATAAGACTGGTGACGCAAATAATTCTCCGCTTCCAGCTTGCTCTTTCCATAATCTGTATCGGGCAATTGAGGATCATCCAGAGAGATAGGGCGGAATGTTTTCTCGTCTCCACGCCCGTAGCTGCTCAAGCTGCTCATCAAAAGAAATTTCTCAGGCTTGCAACCCGATGCGGCAAGTGCCTCGATCAAGTTGGCCGTATTCTGGGCATTGATACGATAAAAGTTTCTTTTATCAAGCGTCTTCGTCAGTCCGGCATTATGGATCACATAATCCCAAGGACCATGCTCACGGACAAAATCAGCCAACTGGGCGGTCAACGACTCACGGTCGGAATATTTCAAGTCGATAAAACGAATCCGTTCATCCTGCAAATTAACGCGGCTACTTGTCGAACGGACACCTGCCCAGGTTTCATATCCCCGGTTAAGCGCCTCCTTCACCAGGAAACCGCCAATAAAGCCACTGGCCCCCGTAATCAATATCTTTTTCATAATTGTCAATTCTTCTTAATGTAATAGGTATAGTAATACAGCAACAGGCCGATCCAATTCAATACGACAATAGTCAGTATCCAAAGAATCTTCTGCCCGCGACTGATGAAAGGATTTTGCCTCACCGCAGTAATGCCGAAAATAAGAACAGCGATACCAGCAATATATCCGACTTCCGGTAGACCTATCAAACAAAGATTACTCATGTTCGTGCTTTTTCAAAACCCGGTGCGGCAAATCGCCATGTCCGATCAGCTCTATCGGGCAAGCATATTTCTCGCCCAGCCACTCTTCGGACACATCCGCTCCGGGATGGTAATGTAATGTTTCGTTTACACAAGCGATGTTTTTCACCATCGCCAATACAGTCCCGATATCGTGTGAAACCAGAATGACCGCACTTTCTTTATTAATCTCGTCCAAGAGCTTATAGAAATGAGACTCGAACCGTTTGTCCACATACGAATTCGGTTCGTCTAAGATCAGCACTTGCGGACGGGAAACGATAGAACGCCCCAACAACACACGTTGCAACTGTCCGCCGGACAGTTCGCCGATTGCCCGGTTCGCCAAATCTTCCAGTCCCATTTTTCCAAGCACCTCCTCCACGCGCTGTTTCTGGCTTGCACTGTAGGAACGGAAAAGCGGCTTTTCCGAGGCCAACCCCGAAGTCACCACTTCGCGTACGGAGATCGGAAACTTCTTATCTATATTGTTCAACTGAGGAAGATAACCAATCCGTAGAGAAGGGACAGATCGTCCGTCTTCATAAAAGCGGATCACGCCGGAGACAGGCGGCAACAAGCCGAGTATAACCTTCAGCAAAGTCGTCTTCCCTCCCCCGTTCGGTCCGATAATCCCCAGGAAATCATCTTTCCAGATTGTCAGGGAAATATCCCGCAATACGGTTTTATTGCCGTAGGCAGCCGTCACATGATCTATGTCAATCAGTTTCTCCATCAGCCAATGCTTTCGCTATATGAATCAGTTCCGTATTCCAATGATAATCCAGCGGGTTGATTTTCACGAGCCGGCAACCTGTTTCCTTCGCAATCAGTTCGGCATTTTTCTGATCGAACTCCTGCTGGATAAAAACGACTTTCGCATGGTTCTCCCTTGCCGTCATCACCAATTGTTTCAATTGAGCAGGTGAAGGTTCTTTCCCATCCATTTCGATACAAAGCTGGACGAGTTCGAATTCAGCTGCAAAATAAGTCAATGCTGGATGATAGATGATAAAAGTACGGTCGTTCAGCGGATCGAGCAAACGTTTGATCTCGGCCTCTGTCTTATCGATCTCCGCCAGTAAATCGTTATAATTTTTCCAATAATACTCCGTATTCTCCTTATCCAGCTCGATAAAAGCGTTCAGTGTATTCCAGGCAACGACCCTTGCCCCTTCGATGGAACTCCATATATGCGGATCGATACCACCCGCATGGTGATGATGATGTCCGTCATCCGCTTCATGCCCCTCGTGCCGGTGCTCCCCTTCTTCCGTTTCTTTTACAAACTGCATGCCCTTCGAGACATCGAATATCTTCAAATCGGGATTATTCTCGCGAATCTTCTGCATCCATACCTGCTCGAAGCCAATATAACCGATTTGCAAATACGCTTCACTCTGTCCGATCTGCACCATTTGCTTCGGAGTAGGATCATACGTTTCCGGACTCTGCCCGGATGGAACTACACAATGGACAACAAACTTATCTCCTGCAATCCTTTCAGCAAAGAAACGTTGCGGCTCTATCGTCACCGTCACCACCTTTCCTTCCGTCAGCTTTCCGGTACATGCGGCAAGTAGCAACAGCACCGTCAACAGGATATATATTCCGGTATATTTCATCTTATTCATTATTTTGACAAGGACACAAAGATAGGAACATCCGACAAATAAAAAAAGAGCTTGCTCTCAATCGAACAAACTCTTTTGTGCGGCTGAAGGGACTCGAACCCCCACGCCGTGAAGCATCAGATCCTAAGTCTGACGTGGCTACCAATTACACCACAGCCGCATTGCGTTTGCAAAGGTAAACAAATTCTGTTAATATGCAAATGTTGCCATAGGATTTAAATGAATTTTCGTTTTCACGCCAGTTTAGTATGAGATGGCCGAATCCCCCTTTGCCAGCAACAACCCTATCGCCGCCTCTATAATCGTGTCCCGTCCTTTCATGATATCCTCGCCCGTAATGGCTACCGCGGTGTCGGGATCGATTCCGAACTCCGTGTGCTGTTTGTTCACATCCAAGACCGGACAAGCTGAGAAACGGACACTCCATCCGTTCGGCAATTCCGAACTGAAAGGCAGGCCGCTGCCACCTCCCGTACGGTCACCCATGACCGTGACTTGCGGAAGGAGACGCATCACATTGACAAAATCGTTCGTAGCGCTGTAGGAATGCCGGTTGGTCAAGACGATGACCGGGCGCAACCAACGAGTGCGGTCAGACGGGGAAAGATAGACCGGATTGGGCTGGGTAAAATCGTTATGCCCGTTTCCTTTCTTATATTGCGTGTAACCCGTCAGAATCCTTTCCTCAAGGAAACGCGAGGCGATGCGGTCGGAATAGAGCATGGAACCGCCCCCATTGTCGCGCACATCGAATATCAATCCTTTGCATTCCTTGAAATGCGCAAACATATAATCGAGGTTGTTTTCACCCACGCCACTTGAAAAACTACCGTAATAGACATATCCTATCTGATCGTCCGCCAGACGCTTATACTTCATTCCCCCGGCAATCTTGTAGTCCGTACCGAGATAATTGTCCTGTATTTCTTTATAGAAGTTAGCCGGATAATCTTCATACCAAGCCCAGTAACGGGACATATCGAAAGAAGAGATCAGATTGGTATGTCCGTCTTTCACCTCGGCAAGCATTTTTCCGAGGATATCAAACAATTCATACTGGTTCATCGTGTCTTTAACAAGCAGATTATAGCGGTCATACACATCGTCCCAGTCCACATCCTTGAAGGCAAAGAAGCAGTAATTCTCGTCCATGATACGCCAAAGCGCCTCGAAATTATCACGAGGAGACGAGTTATATTTTGTCGCTTTCTCGCAACCGAAGAGAAAGAGAAAACAGAGGAAAAAGAAGAAAGGCTTCATAAATCATAAATCTTTAATAGTATGCGCTTTTGTACCGATATCGCTCGCTCTTCAACCGTTTGCCTCCGAAAGAAACAAACTCTTTCACAAGCCCGATCATAAACGAATTGGAAAGGACATGCGTCTTGATGCTGTTCACATCTGTCCGATACATACTGTTCAGGTAGCCGACACGGACCGTAAAACTCGATACCGGAATGTCGAGCGTGAAATAATTCTTCATCGCAAACTTATTATGGAACGAACTGAATCGCACAACCCCGTCCGCACTGCCTTGCGTCAGGAAATAATAGGGTTCGCCTTTATGCACTGAGAAGAGCACACCGGCAAACGGTATCTCCGCCTGATAACGGAGCGTGAGCGGAAAATCCTTGATCCTGAAATTATAGATCGCCATGGCTGACAGATTCAAGTCGAAATCCGCCTTGCCGGAAACCGGATTGTTACTGTTACGCGTATTATAGATAAAACCACCTGAAAGACGTGCGGATGCCCCGGTCAAGACCTTTAATCCGGACAGCACTTGCGGAAAACGGTAATGATAACCCAGGCTGTAGTCCACAAATCCGGCATATTCGTTTGCCGTCTCCGCGCCGTTGCGGGTCGAACCGAACTCCACGTTGATCAGTTGCTGGCGGGACACATTATAGTCTGCCAACCGAACGATCTTCATCCGTTCATTGAGGACCCGTGCCACCCAGCCCGTATAATTAATGTCCGTACTGGGCGATAGATAGGTGTCCCTCAAATTATAACCGCCGATCCCAACCATAGTGCTCTCATTGATCGAGCGGGGTACGTCCTCTGCCTGAGCGGTTGCCGGGAAAGGGAGGCAAAAGAAGAGAAGGCAGAGGGAATTAACAATTAATAGTTGACGTTTAACAGTTGCCACTAAATCATTCGTTTTTAATTATTCATTCTCAAAAAAGCTTCATTTGCCCGGTAATCTCATCAATAATATCCGAGTTGCTCTTATCGGCATCCGGATCGAGATCCGGATCCTCTCCATCGTCGTCATTCTGCTCCTGCGGTTGTTCCGCCGGAGCAAAACGGACGGGATCGAGTTCGTTGATCGTCTCTATATCAAAAGTCGAAATACGTTTTCCTTTCGCTTTGAATCCTTTCACGGCAATGAATTCTTCCGCATCCAACACCAGCGGTTCACGGAAAGCGTCATGCCCGCCAAACACTGCCTCGATTCGCGGATAGGCCTCGTCGGTAAGCAGCATCAGACGGCTTTTCGGGTTCTCGCCGAGAAAATTCTGCTTGCGGCTTCCAGCCTCCAGCTGGAAACGTTTCAGGTAGTAATACTTCTGGTCGGCATCGTAAAGGGCTGCCGTCCAAACCTTATTCGCATCATACTTCTCAATATTCAATATATCAGGTTCGTAATGATTGCTCAAATCGAAATTGGTCGTATAGAAATCGCCATTCTGAAGGATCACCAGGATCAGATCGTCACTCTGGAACTCGCCCAACTCTTCTCCACGCCCGTCATAATTCAGGCGTAACACATCACGGTCAAACCAAACCATACGGCCTCCTAGTGTCGAACTCCCTTTCTGCTTCAGACTGATCTTATGCACATCCGCCTTTGTCAGGATATTCCCCATCGAACCGCGTCCTTTGATCGCGATCGTACTGAAATCCTTTTCGAACACCAACAACTTCTGGCGGGGTTTCGGCTTCAGGATCACTTTCACCGTCTCGGCTTCGCCATTGGTATTGGCGCTGAAATAAAGGATACGCGAACCTTCCGTTCCCTTGGTAATGTCATATTCTTTATCACGTGTCACACCTGTTACGGCAAAACGCTTGATATAATTATAACCCACCTTTCCATCTCGGTAGATCACATTATAGATCGTGCGGTTATCATTCCGCTTGAACACATTCAGGTAAAGGATATCCCTTCCGACAAACATTTTCTCGCTCACTTTCACAACCTTGTATGTACCGTTGCGATAGAAAAGAATAATATCGTCGATGTCGGAACAGTTGCAGACAAATTCATCCTTCTTCAAACCTGTCCCGATAAATCCTTCGGCACGGTTGATATACAGTTTCTCATTCGCCTCAACCACTTTGGTCGCCTCGATCGTGTCGAAGTTGCGCACCTCGGTCATACGTGGATAGTTCTTGCCGTATTTTTCTTTCAGCATCATGAACCAGTCAGCCGTATAATCGACGATATGCGCCAGATGATCGTCGATCTTGGCAATATCTTCCTTATATTGGGCAATAGTCGCATTACACTTGTCCGTATTAAACTTGAGGATACGTCCCATCTTAATCTCCATCAGTTTCAGGATATCTTCGCGAGTCACTTCGCGGATAAAGTGCGGTTTGAACAGATCGAGACGTTGGTCGATATGAGCAATCGCCTCGTCCATATCTTTCGCCTCCTCAAATTCCTTGTCTTTATAAATACGTTCTTCGATGAATATCTTTTCCAGGGAGGCAAAGAAGAGCGATTCTTCCAGTTCCCCTTTCTGTATCTCCAGTTCAGTACAGAGCAGATGCAGCGTGTCGTCAGTCGAATGTTTCAGCACATCGCTTACCGTCAGGAAGTGCGGCTTGTTGTCCATAATGACACAACAGTTCGGCGAAATGCTGATCTCGCAATCCGTGAAAGCATACAACGCGTCGATCGTCTTGTCGGAAGATACACCCGGAGCCAGATGCACGAGAATCTCCACGTTACGAGCCGTATTATCATCCACTTTCTTGATCTTGATCTTTCCCTTATCGTTTGCTTTCAGGATCGATTCGATCAAAGTAGAGGTTGTCTTTCCATAAGGGATCTCGCTGATGACAAGCGTCTTGTTGTCCAGTTTCGTAATCTTGGCACGTACTTTTACGGAACCTCCACGTTCGCCGTCATTATATTTTGAGACATCAATATACCCGCCAGTCTGGAAATCGGGATACAGGGTAAACTCTTCCCCTCGCAGATAAGCGACGGAGGCATCCAAAAGTTCGTTGAAATTATGCGGCAATATTTTGGAAGAAAGCCCTACGGCAATACCTTCCACACCTTGCGCCAGCAGCAAAGGGAACTTGACGGGAAGCGTCACCGGCTCCTTGTTCCGTCCGTCGTAGGAAAGTTGCCAGAGAGTCGTTTTCGGATTGAAGACCGTTTCCAGCGCAAACTTGGAGAGGCGCGCCTCTATATAACGCGGAGCCGCAGCACCGTCACCGGTGAGGATATTACCCCAGTTTCCCTGGCAGTCGATCAACAGGTCTTTCTGTCCGAGTTGTACCAGTGCATCACCGATAGAAGCATCGCCGTGCGGATGGAATTGCATGGTATGTCCGACAATGTTCGCCACCTTGTTGTAGCGTCCGTCGTCCAACCGCTTCATTGAGTGCAAAATTCGACGTTGTACGGGTTTCAGCCCGTCGTTGATATGCGGAACGGCACGCTCCAAAATCACATAGGAGGCATAATCGAGGAACCAATCCTGATACATACCCGACAAATGATAAGACACCCGGCTTTCCGATTTGCCCGGTATCTTATATTCCGAATGTGTCTCCTGGCTTACTTCTGTTTCGACAGTCTCATTCCTGTTTTCATCAGCAGCCAGTTGTCCTTCCGTATCTTTTATTTTTCCGTTTTCGTCCTGTTCAGTAATATCTTCTGGTCTCATATATCTCTATCCAAATCTTTTGCATCATCCCGGGCTCTGCGGTAATTGCTCATAAGCCATAATAGGCTGTAAATATACGAAATATTGCCGAAATAATAAAAAGAACAAGACAAGGCCTGCAAAAATTCATTATTTGGAAGTATTCATCACGCCAGTATCCGTATCCTGATTCCAGATTTTCTTTCCACCACTCTGATAGTTCCGTCCAAACGGGAAATTACAGGTTTCATTAATCCGCTTGTAGTTATCGACAAACGGGTTGCCCATTCCCACACCGACAGTGATTCGCTTATGTTTGTACATAACGGACAACATATACAGGTTTTCCCGACTGGGCATAACAACAACCGGTCACATATAATATTTCATCCTTCTTCCATAATACCGTATTTTCTCTTCCAACACATCCCTAACCCAATTCTTCTGCATCCCAGCCAGTACAAACGCATAGGGCAAACGCAGCAGTAAAAGAGATTCGACAACTTCATTGATCAGGAAAAGAGGCTACCTGTTTTTCACAAGAGACAAGCTGCCAGAGCAAACAATAACGAACATATATAGAAAATATCTTTCATGCGATAAACAAAATCAATTTACTGTAAAGTCATCAAAGCCCGGCATTTATTATTTTTGCATCCGTAACGATAAAAAGAAAACGATGAAAATATTGATTCTTTGCTCCGACAACAGCTGCCTTAGCCAAATGGCACAAGGCTGGTTGCAATCATTCGACAAATCACTCACAGTCTGTTCCGCCGGAATCAGTCCGGCCATAGAGGTACATCCGCTCGCCGTCCAGACACTGGCATCCTCCGGCATCGATATCAGCCATCATAAACCAGAAGCTGTAGAAGAATATATAGATGAACCTTGGGACTATGTAATCACCGTCAGCAGAGATGCGGAAGAAAACTGTCCTGCTTTCACAGGAAAAGTACGCAACCTGATACACAGCAATTTCTACAACCCGGCACGTGCGAAAGGCACGCCTGAATCCATTGCTAATGAATTTCGTCGGATCAGCAACCAAATCAAAATGAAAATGTACGACCTGTACTGCGACGAAATACAAAACGGCGGATACGGACCGACTTGTACCTGTGGCGCGAACCGGTTTTGCAGATGCAATTAGCAGCCTTTGGAGCCCTTCTGCTCGATATCCCGTTTCCGCTTCAAAGCCTCCAAGAAGTAATAGTCGGCATAGTTCAACGGGACATCTATTTCTCCATTATGCGGAATGCTTCCGACACAATGCATCAGCAAGAAGTTTCCGGAGAAGCCAGACTTTCCATGATCCGGTCGGCATACGCCTTATACGTTTGCGGTTCAGGCACATCCACCGTACTGATCTCATACAAAGCGGAGGCGATACAAGCGGCAGCTGAAGCATCCCGGTAATCGTTAGGAATGTTCGGGGCATCCATATCCCAATAGAACACAAGGTCTTCAGGCGTATTCTTATGATTGAACATAAAACGAACCGCTTTTAAAGCCTGATCGAGATATTTCCGGTCTCCGGTTTCTCGATAACACAGCGTCAGACCGTAAATACCCCAAGCTTGTCCACGGCTCCACGCCGATTCGTGCGCATATCCCTGTGCCGTATGGCGATTGCGTACGGAAACTGCCATCCGGACGATATTGTTCTTTCATAGTGCGGTCGACGTGCGAAACGGCAACCTTATAGAAAGTTGAGTCGCCGGACAACCGTGTAGCGGCAAACAACAGCTCGAGGTTCATCATATTATCGATAATCACCGGGTACTCCCAACCCCTTTCCGAAATCCATCCTCTATCCACATCCCACGACTGAATAATCCCTGCCACCGGACGGAAGCGGGTGGACAAGGAACGGGCAGCCTCAACAATCATCTCCTTATATGCTGGATCGCCCGTCAGACGCAAACCGTTCCCAAAACTGCAATAGATCATAAAACCGACATCATGGTTCCACTTGATGTTTCTGATCTGTTTACGGGCAAATCCTACGTTCTCTTCAACAAACCCGTCTCCTGCCCCCCCCGCAGGAAATCAACGCAACACTGAGTACCATGCCCATTAAATACTTCACTTTTACCATGATTTATTTTTAATGTAACTACTCTTCTATTCTCCCGACAGGAGAACTTTAATCACCTGTACAGGGTCACCTGATACCGATGCAGATAGGATCGTATATCCCTCTATCGGTTTCTCTGCTTCCGTTCCTCTTTTTGCCGCCCTTGTCGTAAAAGAAGCATAGACGGGTGAAACAATCTTCAAGGAAAAAGATTTACCGTCTTTCCTGAGAACGGCAGTATTTCCTTTGCATTCGACGTTTGCCGAAGTTATTACGGACCATTGCACCGACTGAGATGGGCTCTGTAACCCTATGCTGTCCGCAACCAGTATACGGACATTGGCACATCTCAGGCAAGAAGATTGGCTGCAGACGATGTTTTGTTCATGCAGCAGATTACCGGCGATACGGGAAGTGGTCTTCAAGGATATGCTCCGGATGCGTTCCTCCACTTTCCGGGTANNNNCCACTTTCCGGGTATTTCGCGCGTGCGAAGAAGCCAGCGGAGAGAGGGGGGCGCTGAAGACTTTTCTTTGACACGCGGTATTTCTGCAGCGGAACTTACGCACATTGATCATGAGCGTAAGCGGATGACCCGCTATTTCAAGCCCTTGCTTGCAGAAGTGACGAAGAACCAAAGTTTTTCCCATTTCCTCTGTCACTGTATCACTGATTCCTTTTTACCAATTGATATTCAACTTGTTTGATTAGTGATATATGCCCGTTTTCTATATTACTACAGTATCACAACCCTATCACTGGCAACTTGGATGGAGAACAGGCATTCCGCTTATACATATCTGTATATTAACATATTACAAATAAAAACAAACAATAAACACCAGATCCCCATCTCTGCAAATCACTCGATTATTTTATGTAAAAACGGCTATAAAATAGGTAAAACCGAGTGGTTTTCATTCTCCGGCACGGTACTTTAGTTGCCGGACATCCCCATGTTGCCATCCTTTACATCCGGATGTACCGGCTCTCTACACCCGGATGTAAAGGATGGCAACATGGGGGTGTTTACGGAATTATCTGCTTGTTTCTGCTAAAAAAGAGAGGGCTTTTGTGGAATGAAGAACCGTATTTTGCCAATTTAGTATGATGGTAGAATGATAGTGGCAAAAGATGTTATAATGCAAGTAAATATCTGCAACGGTCAAAGGTAGCCTAAAAAATGTAATACCGATCCATTTCTTGGAATAAGTAAATGGCTCAAGGTTCATTTTCGAACGAGAGGCTGAAAAATCCGCAAGCAACAGTCTGGCCGGATTCGCATATAACATTACAGCCGACAAGGTGCAGTACAGGCGGCTGTTGACACAAACTATAATAACGCCTTACTCGAAGGGACGGTAAACAGAGTAGTTTAAATGGAATCCTGTCCGCAAATGTCAGTTTGCCACCATCCGAATGTCGGCAAACTGACAGATTTCAGACTGTCATTCAACGGATTCTTTTAATATATTTCTAATCTCTTCCACACAATTTATAGCGTATCAGGACGTTGGTATTAAACGTAAATGCTTACCTTTGCGGCCAACTATCCGTGTGAGGATACAGAATTAAGACAATTAATTATTACACTTTATACAAAGTATGGGAAAGTATAAATTGATCAACAACGTGTTGGGCTGGATCGTTTTTGCGATCGCTTCAACCGTCTATTTGATGACTATGGAACCCACTGCCAGCTTCTGGGATTGCGGTGAGTTCATTTCTTCAGCTTACAAGCTGGAAGTAGGGCATCCGCCCGGAGCACCGTTCTTTATGTTGACGGCCAACCTGTTCACACAACTTGCATCCGATCCGTCCACAGTGGCGAAGATGGTAAATACGATGTCCGCCTTGTTTAGCGGACTGACGATCTTGTTCCTTTTCTGGAGTATCACTCACCTTGCCCGCAAGATCATGGTGAAAGACGGAGAAGAAGCGTCTTTAGGCCAGATGATTACCGTTATGGGTAGCGGTCTGGTCGGAGCACTGGCTTATACATTCAGTGATACGTTCTGGTTCAGTGCCGTGGAAGGAGAAGTGTATGCCTATTCATCACTCTTTACAGCCGTTGTTTTCTGGCTAATCCTGAAGTGGGAAGCTGTTGCCGACAAACCACATGCAGACCGTTGGATCGTACTGATCGCTTACCTGATGGGGTTGAGTATCGGTGTCCACTTGCTGAACTTGCTGTGTATCCCGGCTATCGTGCTGGTATATTACTATAAGAAATTCCCGAACCCGACGATGAAGGGTACATTGGTTGCTTTGCTCGCTTCCTTCGCCATCGTTGCGCTGATGATGTATGGTGTCGTACAGGGGCTGGTCGAGGTTTGCGGCTATTTCGAACTGTTGTTTGTCAATGTCTTAGGCATGCCTTACAATTCCGGGGTATTCGCTTATGTGATCATTGTGGCAGGCGTGTTGATCTGGTCTATCTGGGAAACCATGCGCGACGAGATCCATCCGACACGCATGAAGATCGCTTTCATCCTGTCGGTCGTATTGATCGGTATTCCGTTTATCGGTAGCGGTTATGTTTTGGCGGTCATTCTGACTGCTGCATTAAGCCTGTACCTGTTCAAGAGCAAGAAGGTGGATATCAAGACGCTGAATACGATCCTGGTCTGCCTGATGGTAGTCGTTGTAGGCTATTCTTCGTATGCACTGACACTGATCCGTGCAACGGCCGATACGCCGATGAACCAGAACGCGCCGAGCGATATCTTTACGTTGCGTACCTATCTGGCACGTGAACAGTACGGTAAAACCCCGCTTCTTTATGGGCAGACCTACGTTTCGGAAGTACAGCGCGAAAACCAGGGAGGAAGCTGCGTACCTGTCACGACAGAAGGCGAACCGACCTGGAGCCGTGTGATCAAGAAGGACAAAAACGAGAAAGACCGTTATTTCGTGTCCCGCACCGATCAGGAATACAAATATGTCGACGAACTGAACATGCTGTTCCCGCGTATGTACAGCTCCGATCCGCGCCATGTACAGGCCTATAAGGAATGGGCGCAGGTAAAAGGCCAACCGGTGAAATATAACTATTGCGGAGAGATGAAGAGCGTAATGAAACCGACATTCGCGGAAAACCTGAAGTTCTTCTTCTCCTACCAGTTGAACTTTATGTACTGGCGCTACTTCATGTGGAACTTCTCCGGCCGTCAGAACGACATCCAGGGAAATGGAGAGGTGCTGAACGGCAACTGGATTACCGGCATTCCGTTTATCGACGAAGTTCTGGTGGGCCCGCAGAAAGATATGCCGTTCGATATTATCAATAATAAAGGGCACAATGTCTATTATATGCTGCCGTTGCTGTTAGGTATTTTAGGTTTGCTGTTCCAGGCTTATTCGGGCGAAAAAGGAATCCAGAGTTTCTGGGTGACTTTCTTCCTGTTTTTCATGACTGGTCTGGCTATCGTTCTGTATCTGAATCAGACGCCATATCAGCCGCGTGAACGAGACTATGCGTATGCCGGATCGTTCTATGCGTTCTGTATCTGGATCGGGTTCGGTGTCGCGGCACTGGCAAAGGGACTGGAGCGATACGGCAAACTGAATCCGGTCATCGCCGGATCGGTGGCAACCGTGCTTTGCTTGTTCATACCTATCCAGATGGCCGGACAAAACTGGGACGACCACGACCGTTCAGGCCGCTATGTCTGCCGTGATTTCGGTTCTAACTATCTGGAATCCTGCGAGCCGAATGCCATCATCTTCACCAACGGCGACAACGACACATTCCCCTTGTGGTATGCCCAGGAGGTAGAAGGCGTCCGTACCGATGTTCGCGTATGTAACACCAGCTACCTGCAAACAGACTGGTATATCGACCAGATGAAGAAACAGGCTTACGAGTCCGCTCCGCTGCCGATCACCTGGACACGCGACCAGTATATACAAGGGACCCGCGATGCAGCTTATGTATTCCCGCTGACAAAAGATTCGATCGACCTGAACACGGCCTTGAACTTTGTCCGCAGCGATGATCCGAAGTTCAAGAAGATTCCGGGTATCAACCAGGAACTCGATTATATCCCGGCCGACAAACTGTACTACAAAGTCGACTCGGTCGCCGGCGCCAAGATCTTAGGCAGTAAGACAGACGGCATGGTAGACCAGATGATGATCAACCTCGCCGGAAAGAATGCGCTGGGTAAACAGGAACTGACGATCCTCGACATGTTGCAGACCAACAACTTCGAACGTCCTATGTACTACGCGATCACGGTCAGCCCGGATCAGTTCGTCAACCTGGACGGCTACTTCGAACAGACAGGTCTCGCTTACCAGGTCGTTCCGAAAAATGCCAACAAAGCAGTCAACACCGACAAAATGTACGACAACGTGATGAACAAATTCAAATGGGGCGGCGTAGACAAGCCAGGCGTTTACATCGACGAAAACGTAATGCGCATGTGCAAGAGCTACCGCATGATGCTGTTCAACAAGTTGGCAGAAGCATTGGTGAAAGAAGGCAAGAACGACAAGGCTTTGGAAGTATTGGACAAATGTATGCAGGTGTTGCCGCCGGAAAATGTCCCGCTCGACTACACGGCTCTTTCAACCGGTGAACTCTATTATGTGCTGGGCCAGAAAGAAAAAGCGGCAGAAATATTTACAGGCATCGCCGATAACATGATGCGTAACATAAACTGGTACTTCCGCTTGAACCCGGTGCAGTTGGCGTCCGTAGAAACAGAATTGTTACAGGACATGCAGGTTTTGAATCAAGTATTGTTAATCA
This sequence comes from Parabacteroides sp. merdae-related_45_40, assembly GCF_001915675.1. Classification (NCBI taxonomy): domain Bacteria; kingdom Pseudomonadati; phylum Bacteroidota; class Bacteroidia; order Bacteroidales; family Tannerellaceae; genus Parabacteroides; species Parabacteroides sp. merdae-related_45_40. The sequence continues at coordinate 44,726 of NZ_MNQY01000036.1, forward strand.
ACAAACATTACAACCCCGAATTCAACAAGAAATACCAGGAAGAGTTTGACAACTACCGTATGGCTTACGAATCGGTGCGCAGAGAATAGATATGTTTATAGAACAACCGCCCTGGTTTTACAGGGCTCTGTTTCCAGGGGTAATCTGGCGGATTCCGGCAAAGAAGAAGTGTGTATATCTCACCTTCGACGATGGCCCGATCCCTGAGGTTACCCCTTGGGTATTGGATATATTAGACAAATATGGCGTGAAGGCGACCTTCTTCTGTGTCGGGGACAACGTCCGCAAACATCCGGACATCTACCAGATGGTACTGGACAGGGGGCATCGTGTAGGCAATCACACTTTCAACCATATTCAAGGTATCCGCTTCTGGACCAAGAACTATCTGGCGAATGTGGAAAAGGCTGCCGAATATATAAAAAGCGACCTGTTCCGTCCGCCCCACGGACACATGCGTTTCCCACAGGTGGTAGGACTCAGGAGGCATTACCGGATCATCATGTGGGACGTGGTGACGCGCGATTACAGTCCGCACATGACACCGAACGGTGTCTTCAACGTGGTGAAGAACTATACCCGCAACGGTTCCGTAATCGTCTTTCACGACTCGCTGAAAGCCGAACGCAACATGCGCGAAGCGATGCCCAGGGCCATCGAATGGCTACAGGAACAAGGGTATGAGTTCAAAGTGTTTTAATATGCTTCCAGCTATCGAAATAAAAGAGAAAGCAAAAGAGATCGGCTTCGATGCCTGCGGGATCGCACAAGTAGCGGCCGCAGACAGCGAGGCCTTATTTTTTGACAGATGGCTGAAGGAGGGCAACCATGCAGGGATGGCGTATATGGAGAACCATCGCGAGATCCGGTTGAATCCCGCCGGATTGGTGGAAGGAGCCAAGACAGTCATATCCGTGGCGTTGAACTATTATCCGGAGCAGAAACTTCCACCCGAAGCGCCCCATATCGCCTACTACGCCTACGGGAAGGATTACCATCTCGTCGTCAAAGAGATGTTGAGCGAGCTATGGACCGCCCTGTTCCCGCGCCCCGCGCGGGATCGCATAGAGACGGACGGGAAAGGTATGGATCGCAACGGGCTGTTCTTTTGCGATCCCGCGTCAAGCGCGGGAACGGAACAGGCAGACGTAACAGCCGCCCGCTTTTTCACCGACTCAGCTCCCATCCTCGAACGCTATTGGGCCTGGAAAGCCGGACTGGGATGGATCGGGAAGAACACAAACCTGATTATTCCCGGAAAAGGCTCTTTCTTCTTCTTGGGAGAAATCGTCACCACCCTCGAAGCGGACCAGTACGACACACCGCAGAAGAACCGTTGCGGCAGTTGTAGCCGTTGCCTGGATGCCTGCCCGACAGGAGCACTGGAAGGCCCCCGCCACCTGAATGCCCGCAAATGCCTCTCCTATCTCACCATCGAGAACCGCGGAGAAATCCCCGCCGAACAGGCTTCCCGACTCGGTAACCGCCTCTACGGTTGCGACACCTGCCAGGAGGTCTGCCCCTGGAACCGTTTCGCCCGCCCGACCCAAATAGAGGCATTCCGTCCGAAACCGACTTTGCTTTCTCTTCGAAAAGAGGATCTAAAGGTCTTTTCCCGTGAGGATTATAATCGTATATTTGCCAAATCGGCGGTCAAAAGAGCCAAATACGAAGGATTGATACGAAATATACATAACTTAAAAGATTAATACCATGAGAAGGACATTGAAAACCTTATCGCCATGCCTCGTCGCATTCCTGTTGATGCTGACAGTCGCATTTGCAGGTTACGCACAGGAATTACAAAAGAAATTGGAAGGGCTGAAAGGAATCAGCGGCATCGAGAAGCTGGAATCGGACCATTATGCCGAGAAATATCTCGTACGCATCACACAGCCTGTCGACCATAAGAACCCGGCAGCCGGAACATTCACGCAACGCGTGATCGTCGCCCACGTCGGTTTCGACCGCCCGACCATATTGGTCACGGAAGGATATGGTGCGGCGTATGCCTTGAACCCTCGTTATCAGGAAGAGCTGTCGAAGCTGCTCGATGCCAATATGGTATTCGTGGAATACCGTTATTTCCTCGAATCCACCCCGACCCCCTGTAACTGGGAATACCTGACGGCAGAGAACTCGGCCTACGACCTGCATAACGTCAACCAAACATTCCGAGAGCTGTACACCGGTAAATGGGTCAGCACCGGCATCAGCAAAGGCGGACAAACCACTTGCCTGTACCGTGCCTGGTTTCCGGACGACGTAGACTTCTCCGTCCCCTACGTAGCCCCCTTGAACCGCGGTGTGGAAGACGGGCGCCACGAACCGTTCCTCCGCAAAGTAGGCACGAAGAAAGACCGTCAGAAGATCGAAGCTTTCCAGATTGAAATATTGAAACACAAGGACGAAATCGTCCCGATGCTGGAAAAGTTCTGCAAGGACAAGAAGCTGGAATTCCGCATTCCGATAGCCGAAGTATTGGATTATTGCGTCCTGGAATACCCGTTCGCCCTCTGGCAATGGGGTACGCCGACCAGCGTGATCCCGCCGCTCACATCCGATGCAAAGACACTGTTTTATCATTTGGTTGACATCAGCGGACCCGACTATTTTGCCGAAAACCAGCCGAATATCTCCTTCTTCGTACAAGCTGCCCGCGAATTGGGTTATTACGGCTATGACACGAAACCGTTCAGGAAATACCTGACAATCGACAGCAGCCGGGGATACCTGAACCGCATCATGCTGCCGAAAGAGCTGGTCGACAAAGTTGAATACCGCCCCGAACTTTACCACAAAGTCTATGATTTCCTCCGTGACAACGATCCGAAGATGATCTTTATCTATGGCGAAGTAGACCCGTGGAGCGCCACCCGCGTCCCGATCTTCAAAGGCAAGGTAAACGAACAAGTCTACATCCAACCCGGAGGCAGCCACCGCGCCCGTATCGGCAACATGCCCGAAGACATGAAGGAAAAGATACTGACACAGATTAACAAATGGCTGGCAGAATAGCGGATTCGTTTCTCAATTAATTGCAGAACGAATTACGATCAACAGATTCGTTTAACGAGCATTTAGCGAATGAATCATAACTCCCATATTCATTCTACAATTATCCGGTTAACGAATTATAACCTGCGGATTCGTTCTCTAATTACCCCTTGAACGAATCCGTCGGTCTTGTATAAGCTATAAACAAACGAATATATACAAAAATGGACACAAAATACCCCCTATACACTCCCAAAGATATCTTTATCTCCTTCTGTGGCCGGGAAGCGACCGAAGCGGAACGCTGGCAAGGCGTACAATCGGGTATCATTTTCCATAAACGAACGGGCAACGAATTTTTGGACCTTTTCGCCTCGATGGTTCATCATTATATGAATCATGATCCGGTTTTCTATGCAAAAAAATTAGGCGTCTCGCGAGTCGATCTGTCCGGCTGCCTGAGGGTACTGACCGGGGTGACTACAGACGAATGGCTCGAAGCCTACCGTTGGGTGGCCATCCGCGACGTCCTGCTCCATACGGACTGGCCTTTGGGCAAAGTGGCGACGAAAATGGGCTACAGTTCGGTGAAAACCTTCAGTCGCGCCTTCATCGAGCGTGTCGGCATACCTCCGTCCCATTGGCGGGCGAAATATAAAGGGAATGATTAGCTTTTCAGGAAAATATAAATACCTTTGTGCATGTTTTACCTATTGTCTAACTTATAAATAAAGAAGAAATGAAAAAGAATTTCTTGTTCCAGCTCTTGCTGGCAGCATTCCTGTTACCGGCTTTTTCTTGTTCGGACGACGATTCGGCTCCTGAAATCAACAATGCAACAACCTTGAACATGCTCGATGTGGAGAATGGAGCGACCCGTCTGGGCAATTCGGACATCTATATCAACGCGGCAAACAACTTTCAAACAAACGAATGCCTGATCGCCGAAATCGGTCCGTCGAAAGGGATTGGAAAAGTCATTCCGCCCCAAGTCGGCAATGGATTGGTTTATCAAGCAGCCGTAACGCCGGGACACCTCTACCAAGCTTTCAAGGAAGAAGCCGTGAAGCAATTTCCATCGGGAAAATTCGCATTGGCGCTGGCAGGAGACTACTACCAATTCTATGTCGGATCCGAGATCATGAAAGAGGAGAAAAGAGTAGGCGCTGTCATCCAGTTTGCCCTGATCAATCCCGAAGCAGACGGGTTACCCGCCTACGACAGCACGATCGGGACAGTGGTAAGCGGTTATGAAGACGAGATTGTCCGGGAATTTCCCAAAGACACGGAGTTCAGCTACGATAGCGACCTCGAAGACCTCTTTCAGATTACGACCGAAGGCGGCATACTGAAAGTCACACTTCTGCCTTCGTGGAGCGACATCCGGGGAAATTATGCCATTTACGCCCGCCATAACGAGGTGTATACGAAAATATATGTCAAAGTGGAATAATCAGAACATTCCCTGTACTTTATAGACAAATTCCATCCAAACCCAATATCGGATCGCCTTTCCGAGAAACATCGAGACAGCCACGATCCAGATATTGGCGCGGAGAAAACCGAGCGCCACGGCGATAAAATCGCCTATACCGGGAAGGAAAACGAAAAAGCCCATCCAGGAACCTTTCCCTTTTATCCAATCCTGCACTTTCTGCAATTTGACGGCATCCAGTTTCAGACATTTCTCTATCCATTCGACCTTGCCCAGCATACCCAGCCAATAACAACTCATGCCACCTAAGAAATTACCTAACGTAGCCGCAATCATACAAGGCCAGTAGGCCGCTCCCGCCAACAACACTCCGGTTAGAACGACCTCGCTGCTGAACGGCAAAACGGTAGCAGCCAAAAAAGAGGCGATGAACACACCGATATATCCGTATTCTATAAGAAATTCCATATACGAATGAATAGAGTGGCAACCAGGACTGCCACAGTTGTAAAAAACGACCAAAACACGATCTTGCCACGTGTCACCGTAAAGAAATGAGCGATCAGGATAGAGGCTGGCACGCAAGCTGTTTCCAAAAATTCTTCCGAAACCTGATCATAGAGGAAATAAAGGCTGAACGCCCATACGGACATCGCAATAAGGAACGAGAGAAACTGACGGGAGCGAAGCGAATCCTCCGTATCGTGCATGACAATATTCAGGGAAGCGACAACTGTCAACAGGGCAATCGCCATGATACTGATCCAATCCAGCAACACTATTCCGTCCGTCGCCAAGAGGCGCACCTTGAAAAGCGTCGAGAAAGGGACGTTGAACGGCGTGAAATCCCGTTGCCAGACACACCACCCCAACAGGAACCAATATACTGTCGCCACCCCTAACAAAGAGGCGATAAAGGTACGGGACGTCAGCGAACGGAAATTATACATCCCCAGCCAGAACAACGGCAAAAACCACAGCAAATGAACCCAAAGCAGACTGCCTATACCGATCAGCAAGGCGGCACTGTAGGCCTTCTCTCTCGCCCCGGGATCATGATAGGTCGTGAACAGTTGGTAAATTGCCAGAATCAGGCAGAAAACACCGACCGAAGTCGATTTCAAAGGAAAGAAGTCGGGATTCGTACTGATGAACAGGACATAGAAGAGGAAGGGCAGCATCGTCTTCTCCCGTATCAACACCAGTACATAGTTCGCACGATGCAATAGGAAAGCCCCTCCGAACATCAACGTCATCCCGATAATATAGGTAAACTCCTTGCCTGGCAATGTCTGGCAAATCGTATTCCAGAGAGGAGTAGCCGAAACCTCGCCATAGACAGGATAGCCCACGGAGTACAAATAACTGACCACCCAACAGGCAATACATGCCAATAAGACCGGCACGAATGTCGGTGGCGCGGAGAAGTCGAATCGACGGGAATATTTGTTATAAGCTACTCGCATTTCTGATCAGGAATAGATAAATGCTGACTTACATGCGAGCCAACAGACGAGGCAAAAGAGAGCCTGCAACACACAAGGCTTGAATCGTCTGTTAGCTCACCCTATAAATCAGCATTTATGACAACAATTTATAAATCGAATCCGATATCACTACGGAAATATTTCTTTTCGAAATCGATGAGCTTGGCACCGGCGAAAGATCGGGCAAGGGCTTCTTCCTTGTCGGCTCCGTAAGAGCTGACAGCGATGACACGACCGCCACTGGTCAGGATCTGCCCATCGGCAGCTTTTGTCCCTGCGTGGAAAATGATGTTTTCGGCGGGAACCTTATCCAGGCCACTGATAACCTTCCCTTTTTCATACGCTTCAGGATAACCGCCGCTTACCAGCATGACTGTTACGGCCGCACGCGGATCGTGAACCAATGTACGACTGCCCAAATTACCTTCGGCCACACCTTCCAACAGTTCAACCAAGTCGCTTTGGATACGTAACATGACAACTTCCGTTTCCGGATCACCCATGCGGCAATTATATTCGATCACCATAGGTTCGCCCTTCACATTGATCAGACCAAGGAAGATGAAACCCTTATAGTCGATATTTTCCGCTTTCAGCCCTTCGATCGTCGGACGGATAATACGCTCGTCCACCTTCTGCATAAACGTCTCATCGGCAAAAAGAACCGGAGAAACGGCTCCCATTCCACCTGTATTCAAACCTGTATTGCCTTCGCCGATACGCTTATAGTCTTTTGCCACCGGAAGCACCTTGTAGCTCTCGCCATCCGTCATCACAAACACGGAACATTCGATACCGTCCAGGAACTCTTCGATCACGACCGTCTTGCTGGCATCACCGAACATACCCCCCAGCATATCGTCCAGCTCCTTCTTTGCTTCTTCGAGCGTGTCGAGAATCAGCACACCTTTACCGGCAGCCAGACCATCGGCCTTCAATACGTAGGGAGCCTGCAATTCTTCCAGGAAAGCGTATCCTTCTTCTAAATTTCCGGCAGAAATACTCTTATAACGAGCTGTCGGAATGTTGTGGCGCATCATGAAGGCCTTCGCAAAGTCCTTGCTGCCTTCCAGTTGCGCTCCCTCTTTCGAAGGGCCTATCACGGGAATACCTGCCAGGGCGACATCGTTCTTGAAATAATCATACACCCCTTTCACCAGCGGATCTTCCGGACCTACCACCACCATACCGATATGATTTGCCAAAGCAAATTCCTTGATAGCAGAAAAATCGTCGGCCTTGATATTTACATTCGTGCCTACCAATGCAGTACCTGCATTACCGGGAGCGATGAATAACTGATCCACTTTCGGACTTTGAGCAATCTTCCAGGCTATTGCATGTTCGCGGCCGCCTGAGCCTAATAAAAGAATATTCATTTTTTTATAATTGACAATTGACAATTGACAATTGACAATTACTTGTCATTATCCTTTCCCAATCATCTTTTTTTAATGGTTATTGTTTTCTTTGTTATTTCATTTTTGTTCTTTCTCTCAATTGTCAATTGTCAATCCTTAAGGTAGTCGTCAAAGTAGCGCGTTATCTTCTCATACAGATGCGGACGGTCTTTACCAATCACATTATGCAGATGGCGGGGATAAACGAAATAATCGGGATATGTATCCGCATCCACACAGGCTTTCAGGAATCCCAGGCTGTGCTGCCAAACAACAACCGGATCGATATCTCCGTGGATCAACAGCAGATGTCCCTTCAGATTACCTGCTTTCAATTTCAGGTTGGCATTCCTATAACCTTCCGGATTGTCCTGCGGACGGTCCATATAGCGCTCGCCATACATAATCTCGTAGTTGCTCCAGTCGATCACCGGACCACCGGCAACCCCCACTTTGAACAGTTCCGGATACGAACACATCAGGTTCGTCGTCATAAAGCCGCCGTAGCTCCATCCGTGCACACCGATACGGTCGGCATCGACATACGGAAGTGATTTCAGAAACTCAACGCCTTTTACCTGGTCTGCCATCTCGTTCACACCCAAATTACGATGTATGACATTTTCGAAAGCCTGTCCCCGGTTTGCCGATCCCCGACTATCGAGCGTAAAAACCACATATCCGCGTTGAGCCATATAGATATCCCAACCGCCTACACCGTTCTTCCATCCGCCTGTTACCAACTGGGCATGCGGGCCGCCGTACACATAGACGATCGTCGGATATTTCTTCGTCTCATCCAGACCGACAGGTTTTACCAGACGGAAATTCAAATTGGTGACACCATCTGCCGCCTTGATTTTTCCGGTAACGATTTCCGGCATCGCATAACCTTCGTACGGATTCTTCGCCGTCAACAACGTCCGTAAAGTTTCACGTTTCTGTCCGTCGATAATCGAAATTTCACGTGGGACATCGGGAGCTGAATAACTGTCGATCAAATATTTACCGGAAGCACTCAGTTGCGTAGCATGAACTCCTTGCAAACCTCCCGAAGTCAATTCGTAAGAAGTTCCCTTTTTCAGATCCAGGCGTGACGTTCCGACATACAGAGCATCACCATAACTGAACGAGCTCAGCATTGACGGCCTTGTGGAAGAGAAAAACAACGCCTTTCCCTTAATATCGAAACCGAGGATGTCCAGGACTTCCCACTCGCCTTCCGTCAACTGCTTCAACAGTTCTCCCTTCGTATTATACAGATACAAATGATTATAACCATCACGCCGGCTCTGCCAGATAAACTGATCCGGATTGTTCGGCAGGAAAAGCACCGGATGTTGCGGCTCTACATAATGTTCGTTCTTTTCGGTAAACAAATCCGCCTCTTTATCACCTGTCAAGGCAGAATAGCGTACCAGGTGCATCTCGTTCTGATCCCGGTTCAGTTCAGCAATATAAATGCTCTTTTCATCCGGGCTCCAGGTAATATTCGTCAGATACTTTTCCTTCGGTAATCCGGTTTTCAACCAGACGGTTTTTCCGGTCGCCAGGTTGTAGACACCGACTGTCACCTCATGGCTTTTCATCCCAGCCATCGGATATTTGTGCGGTTCGGCTTTCGCGCAACGGGCAGTAATGTCGACAAACGGATAATCCGTCACCATGCTTTCATCCATCCGGTAGAAAGCCAGCGCCGAACCATTCGGAGACCAGAAAGTCCCTTTATGGATACCGAACTCGTTCTGATGAACGGACTTCCCGCAAACAACACCTTCAGCTGTTTCGTCCGTCACGATACTGACAGCGTTATCCGGCGAAAGGATTTTCAGGTTGTCCTCCTCCGTAAAAGCCAAATAACCGTTGGCCGGACAAAAGTCTAAATTCTCCCAGGAACCATTCAGATCATACATGCTTACAATCCTGTTTTCCACAAAATCGTAATGGAAACGATGGTGCTTGGCATTAAAAGCAAGCACCGGCTGATCTTTGTAAGGAACCGAGAAGAAGGGCATACCGCCAACCGACTGCGCGCCAGCCACCGCAAGCGCTTCGTTCAACTGCTGGCGGGTAAAGGCGACTTTCACCGCCTTTGTCGATTCTCCACTCATCATGCTGTCACCCTTGACATACAGATATGTGTCTCCACACCACTGCAACTGTTTCAAGTTGCGAGGCACAAAACGACTTTGCGTCTTTCCACCGGGAATCAAGTCATGCAAAGTAAACTGTTTGTCTTGTCCCATCATCGACAACGGATTTATAAGTGCCAAAGCACATAATACACCTAAAATATTAATCCTCAAAATCATCCTTTCCTCTTCTTTTGAATGGTTTCTTAAACGAACGGTCACCGAACTTTTTCTTACCGCCAAACTCCTCGTCATCCTTAAAATGTCTCTTGACAGGACGTTTGCCGACAAAATCCCTACGAGCCGGACGGCCATCTGCGCGGTCATCGCCGAAATAGCGTTTGCCGGGGATAAAAGGCGTCCGCTCATTGTCGTCCTCAGCATGCGCGGCAGCAAAACGGCGGGCGGGACGATCCATGCGGTCGGTACGGAAATTCGGACGTGACGAGCGGTCCGGCTTACGTTCGAAAGAAGGTCTTTCCGGACGGGAAGGACGTGCTTCACCTTCTTCGTTCAGTGCTTTCTTATAGTCTTTGATTTTTCCTTCGAATATATCGTAACAACGGTATTCGCATTCCAACGATCCGTTCATAAGCTTCATCTTTTCACTCGGTTTCAAGCCGATCTTGTCGAAGCATTCATCCTTATAACTCAGAATCCATACTTTATAGCCAGTAAACACATGTTTGACACGTTCACCGATCATATTGTACAACCCCAACAAATCACGACTGGAAATACGTTCTCCATAAGGGGGATTGGTCACCATGATGCCCGGCTGGGGAGCCTCCGTGCATTGCTGGAACGGCTGGGTCCTCAGTTCGATATATTTCATCAGGCCGGCACTACGGATATTCTTCTCGGCAATCTCGATCGCCGCCGGATTGATATCGGCACCATAACATTTGAAATTAAACTCACGTTCCTGACTCTCGTCGTTATAGATACGGTCGAACAGTTCCTGGTCGAAATCGATCCATTTCTCGAAAGCAAACTCCTTACGATGCACGCCCGGCGCAATATTCAAGGCGATCATCGCCGCTTCGATCAGCAACGTACCGGAACCGCACATCGGATCGACGAAATTCGATTCGCCTTTCCAGCCTGTTTTCAAGATCATACCGGCAGCCAACACCTCATTCAACGGAGCCTCCGTCTGGTCCACGCGGTAACCACGTTTATGCAAGCTCTCGCCCGAACTGTCGATAGAGAGCGTACAGTCGTTATGTGAAATATGAATATTGATATACAGATCCGGATTGTTTACACGGACAGAGGGGCGCTTCTGATCCTTCTCCATGAAATAATCCACGATCGCATCCTTCGTACGATAAGCAACAAACTTGGAGTGATTGAAATCTTCAGAGTAGATTACAGAGTCGATGGCAAACGTCTTGTCCAAAGACATGTAGTTTTCCCATTTCACCTTCTTAACCTCTTTGTAGACAGTATCGGCGTCTTTAGCTTTAAAGTGATAGATAGGCTTCAAGATACGCAATGCCGTACGGCAATAGAAGTTGGCTTTGTAAAGCACTTCCTTATCCCCGGTAAAGGAAACCATCCGGCGGCCAATCTGTATATCGTTGGCACCTAAAGATAATAACTCGCCGGCCAGGATTTCTTCCAACCCGTAAAGGGTCTTAGCCACCATTTCAAATGTTTCGCTCATTTTAAGTTGAAAGTTAACAATGATTCCTCATCGTTTATTAGTAATTCTATTTTAATTATTAATTATTCTTTGTTCTATGACTTCACTGGCAGTCAACTGACTTTATTAATTGTCTGCTGGCTCACGGTTGCTCCCGCCGGAACATCTTCCGTGATCCAGACGTTGCCACAGATCGTAGCTCCTTCGCCAATACGAATACGCCCTAACAATGTGGCATTGGAATAAACAGTCACATGATCGCCCAACACCGGATGACGCGGCACACCGCGTATCGCATTCCCGTTTTCGTCAGGCGGCAGTTTCTCTCCTGCCAGACTGACTCCTTGGAAGATACGGACGTGGTTCCCGATAACACTGGTCTCACCGATAACGGTTCCCGTCCCGTGGTCAATCGAGAAATAGTGTCCGATCTCCGCCCCCGGATGGATATCGATACCAGTCTCCGAATGGGCCATTTCAGTAATCATGCGGGGAATAAAGGGAACGCCCAACCGGTATAGCTGGTGCGCAATACGATAGTTGCAGACAGCCCGGAAACCGGGATAGCAAAAAATAACTTCGTTGATGTTCTGAGCAGCAGGATCACCGTTGAAAGCAGCCTCGGCATCCGTCGCCAACAAGGCGCGCATTTCGGGAAGCGTACGGATAAAGGCTTCCGACAGTTTTTCCGCCTCGGTAAGGATCTTTTCTTCGGGACAAGAAACACAGGCAGTATCAGCAAAACAAAGCCCTGCATAAATCTGCTTGGAAAGCAGCGTATGCAACGTTCCGACGTTCACGCCGGTATGAAAACGGATGGTCTGCTTGCTGATCCGTGCATTCCCGTAATAACCGGGGAAAAGGATTGCCCGGCATAAATCTACGATCTCTTTCAGCACCTCACCCGAAGGAAGCGCCTCTTCATCGCGGTAAGCATGAAACAGTTGATGGTAAGACCCCTCGTCCGAGAGCATCTCAACTGTATCATTCAAGACCTTGCTATGCTTTTGCAATCCCATTATTCAGCAATATCATATTTGGCAACAAAAGTAAGAAGAAATTGACAATTAACAATTGACAATTGACAATTATTTGCCCATCATACAACGCTTTATCCAAAAAGACAAACCACCCGGCAACGTCAATTTTCAATTTTTAACTTCCAATTTTCAGCTTATTATGCGGTGCCCCGAATTCCTTGCAGGTCACTTCGTCCATTTCCACAATCCATATTTTGACATTCTTCACAGCCGGATCGGAATAGCGGAATTCCTTATCCGAATACTGTTTCATAATGATATCCAAAGCTTCCGTTTTTTTATCGAAATCTTCTTCAAAGTGGACTTCACCCCAGCAAATCACGCTCTTGGAGCGCATCCGGTAACTACAAGCGACCTCCGGATGCTGGAAAACGAGATCATGGTCCGTGCTAAATGTAATGCAGACACGCGGATTCCGTTCCAAAATGGAAATACTCCGTCCTTCCTGTGCCGAATGCAGGTATATAACACCATCACGATAGCCAAAGTTCATCGGCAATACATAGGGAGTCCCATCCGTATCGGCCAGTCCCACATAACAGATATCACACTTCTTAATGGTCGCTTCAATCAGTTCTTTGTCGGTATGTACTAATGTCTTCATTTCGCATTTCTGTTTTTATCCCTACAAACATACAAGTTTTTTATCTTTTTCAAGATGCTCTCGCAGGATATATTTGTCGCATCCTCCTACAAAAACAGAAAGGTCATTCTCATTTTCCTATCGGCACGTCATAATATCATAGCAAAGGTTCTTTGTCAGTTTAAAGACAGCACTTCACAACCAAAAACCCAACAAATAAAAGAAACTGACCTCGATAAGCACTGCCGGATGAGGAATTTTCCCTTCTATCTGGTTCAACGATCCGACATAAGGGGCGACGCGAACCGATGGATGCCCGATCCGACATTTCTGTATATCTTGCCGTCCGGCAAGATAACCGTGGCAGTCGTATTGGCGGGTACCTCGACTGTCAACTCAAACGAATCCGCTTCTATCCTCCAGTCCGAGCGGACGGGACCGTACAGGGATTGATACGATCCGCTGCAATAAGTGAGGCCGCCCACCGGTTGAGGAGCGATGACAATGTGCTTCATACCCGGCTCCGCTTCATCATAACGGATTCCGGCAAGTGTCCGGTAAAACCAAGCCACCACACTGCCGAACATCGGATGGCAACGGGATGCCTTTCCTTCCCATCGCTCCCATAAACAAGAATAACGGTCATCCATCACATACCCGAACCCCGGTATCTCGCGCTGGTTCATCAACCGGAAAGCAATATCGGCACGTCCGTTATCACTCAATACTTTCAAGAGCAAAGGCGTTGCCATGATACCTGTGTCAAAATGATTTCCTATACTGTCCAGATGAGCGAGCAAAGTGTTGAACACGGCTTCCTTTTCACTTTCCGGCACCATTCCGAAAGCCAGCGGGAATACATCCGCACCTTGTCGCCCTTCCCAATAATGATGGGTCGACGGGTTGAAAAAGACAGTATTGAAATCCTGCCTGATCCGTGTGCACAGCCGGTCAAAGTGCAGTCTGTCTTCCTCTTTCCCCAAGACAGCCGCAACCTTCGACATCAAGTCTGCCGAATGATAGTAATAAGCCGTATTGACCAACGGTTCGGGCAGTTCCATCTTCTTCCCCGGTGCACACCAATCCCCCAGGCACCAGCCATCTGGCTCTTCCCGGACGATGATTCCACGGGCGTCGGTCCTTGTTCCCAGATAGGCAACCCATTGTTTCATACCTTCATAATGACGGTTCAACAAAACCGTATCGCCATAATAACAATAATAGGCCCAGGGCATGATCACATAAGCCGATCCCCATGCCGGACCACCTCCTCCACCACCGAAAGGTGCGGTATGCGGAACATAACCGCTCTTCCGATTCCGGGCATCCCCCATATCGTCAAACCATTTCCGGTAAAACTGCGTCATATCGAAAGATAAGATAGAACTTTCCACGACCACCTGCGCGTCTCCAGTATAAGCCAACCGTTCCCGGTGCGGGCAATCACTGCTGATACTGCCGTGAAAGTTATTCTTCTGCGTCCGCAAGTAGACTTCGTTGATCTTATTAAACAATTCGTTCGAACAACTGAAACTTCCGGTAGGCTGCGGATCGGTATGCACGACTTTTGCAACCAGACTTTCCTTGTTCATCCTGACCTGTCGGGATATGACTTCGATATAGCGGAACGTGTGCCAGGTAAAACGCGGTTCCCATTGTTCCACTCCACCGCCCCGCAACGTATAGAGGTCCACTTGTCCGAAATCATTTTTTTCCTCTCCGACAAAACGAAGCTTGATCCGGTCACCGGCATTGCCTTGCACTTTTATATGCGCCCAGCCGGAAATCATCTCCGGAAATGCATACCAATAAGTAGAATCGTCCTTTTGTTCGCAGCTTACCGGCTGCAATATCCGGATAATTTTCTCATGAGGGGCAAGTTGAGCATGCAGACTACCCTTCGGCGCCCTTACCAAAAGGGCTTTCTTCCAGGAAGAATCCTTGTACCCGTTCCGGTTCCAGCCGTCCAGCTCTAGCCGGGCATCATATTCTTCACCTGTGAATATGGCGTCATGCAGTAAAGGGCCGGTCGTTGTTTTCCAGCTATCATCCGTAACAACCAGTTCCGTCGATCCATCAGTGTATTCTATCTCCAACTGGCATAACAGCCGGGGCGTATCGTACCACATACAACCTTCCACCGTCCGGTCACGCTGGTTATACCAGCCGTTTCCCAACAGAACTCCAACCGTATTCTCCGCTTTCTGCACCAAAGACGTGACATCGAACGTATTATAGAGAACCCTTTGGTTAGATTGATCATCAAAGAAATACAACATCTTTTTGAGCGGACGACGATCGAAATTGGTAACGGCGGGAGCCAATACCTGGTCGCCTACCCTTTCGCCATTCAGGTACATTTCATAAAAGCCCAGTCCGCATATATAGGCTTTCGCCTGTTTGACCGACTTGTTTATCCGGAATGTTTTACGGAAATAAGGAGCCGGAGTAGTCAACGTCGAGTCGGGATAAGCGTCTTCCCGGTTGCCGATCCACCGGGCTGTCCAATCAGACGGTTCCAACAATCCCATCGTCCATCTCCCTGTTTCACTCCAAGGCGAAGCCTCTCCCGCTTCATCCCAAACCATCGCTTTCCAGTAAAGCGTTTGCCTGGAATCAAGCGGTTTCCCTTCATATCCTACCTGGCTGGAACGGGAAAATGTTATTTTCCCGGAATCCCAAAAATCCGCTTTTCCTTCAGCTAGCAAAGAAGGAGAGCTTGCCACGAGGATACGGTAGGCTGTCTGACTTTTCGCTTGCCCGGAGGATTGCAACTGCCAACTCAACAAGGGCTTTTCATTCTCCACTGCAACCGGATCTTCCAGATATTCACACCGAAGATTGCAGACAGATATTCTTTCCTGTCCCGAAACAAAAAACACAAATCCCCAAAGGAAAGAGAGTAACAGACAATAATACTTCATAACATTAAGATCAACTGAATTTCCATGATATCCAATGCACAAATATATGGATATACCGTCGTCCGCCACTTACAAATTTGAGAATTAATCATGCAGAAATGATACAAGAAGAAAGATTTCCCGCCACAAAAACAAAAAGGGCCGAAACTTTCATTCCGACCCTTTTGCTCTGTGAGTTGTCTCACGAGGATTCGAACCTCGACAGACAGAACCAAAAACTGTAGTGCTACCATTACACCATGAGACAATCCGGCGCTTTATCTAAAGCGATGCAAAGGTAAGAATAAAATCTTACCTTGCAAGCATTTTTTGTAAAAAATCCAAACAGTTTCTTATTTTACGATCAGTAAATAGTAATTCTTCTTACCTCTCTGAACCAGCAAATATTTCTCATCCAACAGGGAAGAGCAGTCGATAACCATATCCTGATCCGTCAGTTTCTCTTTGTTTACACTGATACCGCCGCTCTGAACCAACTTGCGCATTTCGCCTTTCGACGGGAAAATTGCCGCCTTTTCAGTGAACAGGTCGATCGCTTTAACACCGGCACTCAACTCTTCACGGGAAACCTCAAACTGGGGAACACCGTTGAACACATCCAACAATGTCTGTTCATCCAAATGTTTCAATGCTTCCGACGTAGAGTTTCCGAACAGTATATTGGAAGCCTCGACAGCAGCATCGTAATCTTCCTGGGAATGAACCATGACCGTCACTTCCTTTGCCAAACGTTTCTGCAACGGACGGAGATGCGGTGCTTCTTCCTGTTCTTTGATCAGGGCATCAATTTCTTCCTTGGGCAGATCGGTAAAGATCTTGATATATTTGGCAGCATCGGCATCGCTCACGTTCAGCCAGAACTGGTAGAATTTATAAGGAGATGTATAACGGCGATCCAACCAAACGTTGCCAGACTCAGTCTTGCCGAACTTGCCTCCGTCGGCTTTCGTAATCAACGGGCAGGTCAAAGCAAAAGCCTCACCACCCAACTTACGGCGGATCAGCTCCGTACCGGTCGTGATGTTACCCCACTGGTCGGTTCCTCCCATTTGCAAGCGGCAGCCTTCGTGTTCATACAGATACATATAATCGTATCCCTGAAGCAACTGGTAAGAGAATTCCGTAAACGACATACCGACAGAAGATTCGCGGCTCAGGCGTTTTTTAACAGATTCTTTAGCCATCATATAGTTAACAGTGATATGCTTACCGATATCGCGGATAAAATTCAAGAAAGAATAATCCTTCATCCAGTCGTAATTGTTTACCAACTTGGCAGCATTAGGCGCGTCCGAATCGAAATCCAAAAACTTGGACAACTGCTTCTTAATGCTATCCTGGTTATGACGAAGCGTCGCTTCATCGAGCAGGTTACGTTCCGCCGACTTCATTGAAGGGTCTCCGATCATACCGGTAGCTCCGCCGACCAGAGCAATAGGACGGTGTCCTGCACGTTGGAGATGTTTCAGCATCATAACCGATACCAGGTGACCGATATGTAATGAGTCAGCCGTCGGGTCAATACCTACATAAGCAGAAGTCATCTCTTTTTGCAACTGTTCTTCTGTTCCGGGCATCATATCAGCGATCATGCCCCTCCATGTTAATTCTTCAACAAAATTCATCGTTTTAGATTATAGTATTAATTGAATGCGGGCAAAGGTACGACTTTATAATTGAAAATGGAGAATTGAGAATTGAAAATTAGGGTATAACAATGATTTAAGGTAGATGAAGGATGTCGCGGACGTTTTCGGCAATCTGTCCGGCGAACTGTTCAAGCCGGAGATTCAAGGAAACCGAAAGGTTCCGGTAGACAGTTCGGATATCGATTTCGCGATCGTCCGTTTCGGCGAACAAACGGCCGGGCCATGCTTCACGTACGGCTCCGGGGTTGAAATACTCGCCAAAGGAGAGGTAAAAACCCTGCCGGATAAGTTGCCCGGCTAATGTGGCATTACCACGAAAACCGTGTATAATCCACGGCACACGGGGCTTTAGTTCTTTTTTCGAGGCTATCAGTTCGTCCCAAGCTTTCACGCAATGAATGATTAAAAAGATGCCGGCATTTTCGGCAAGAGAGGCCGACGCCCTAAAGATTTCCCGCTGACAGTCCAACGGAGCTTCCGCACCTTTATCCAAGCCCGTTTCGCCAATAGCCACTACATCCGGAAATGAGACCTGCCGCTTCAATTCGGCAAGCTGTTCTTCCACGTTATATATATACCAGGGATGAATGCCGACAGAACGGAACAACCCCGTTCCCACGTCGAACGTAGGAACCAGACTGTTAACTATAGCGGCATCTTCCGGATGAACGGGCAAATGGTGAGTATGTATATCGTAATAAACCATACTTTACGGTACAGGATCATATCCGCTTCCTCCCCAAGGATGGCAACGAAGAATACGTTTGACTGCTAAATACAATCCCTTTACCGGACCATGTTTTTTGAGAGCCTGCACGGCATATTCGGAACAAGTAGGCGTGTACCTGCACGATGCCGGCGTCATGGGAGAAATGCAATATTTATAAAAATAGACCGGCAACAACAGAAGGAAAGTAAAAAAACGCTTTATCATGCCTTGTCGCGAAGTACGTTCAATGCTTTTGTCATGGCTTTTTCCATATCGGCAAAAGGATGGATTTCCTTGTCCAAATAAAGGAAAGCAACCAGCATACGCTTGTTTTTTCCCGTCAGCGGATCGATCAGATCATATTTGCGTACCCGATAGGCTTCGCGAACCTGACGTTTGATCAGATTCCTTTTTACGGCACGCCTGAATTTTTTTTTGGGAACACTCACCAAGATAGACACTGGAGCTAATGTCTCTTCTTCCACCGCTAAATAAACGACCCGCAGTGGAAACGCCACAAACGATTGCCCTTTTGCAAACAACAGGTCAATGTAACGTTTCCACGACAGACGTTCTTCTTTTGAAAGGGTATACCTTCTATTTACCATTCTTTTTGTTACTACCCATCTCTTTTTTCAGATACAATTCCAGGGCAGCCGTCATAGACGGAGCTTCGGGAGTCGGCGCTTCCACATCCAGACGCAAACCGGCCTCTTTCACCGCTTTGGCTGTTGTCGGGCCGAAACATCCGATCTTTATATCTTCTTGTTTGAAATTCGGGAAGTTCTTCAACAGAGAGGAAATTCCCGAAGGGCTGAAAAATACCAGCATATCATAGTCGAATTTCTCGTCTTTAGAGAAATCATTGCTTACGGTGCGGTACATAACAGCTTTCGTAAAAGAAATCTTTTTCGCTTCCAACATAGTTAACAAATCATCTTTATGCACGTCGGAAACGGGCACAAGATATTTTTCTTTTGCATGTTTGCCGATAACTGTAACCAGATCATCCAGCTTTCCGGTCTGTCCAAAAAAGATCTTACGCTTCCTATACACAATATATTTTTGCAAATATACGGCAATGGCCTCAGTCATACAGAAATACTTCATCGTTTCGGGAATGGCAACACGCAGCTCCTCACACAGGTGAAAGAAATGATCGATCGCCGTACGGGCCGTGAAAACAACAGCCGTATGATCCAAAATAGAAATTTTCTGCTGTCTGAACTCCTTAGATGAAAGAGGTTCTACTTTAATGAATGGACGGAAGTCAATCTCAACTCCATACTTCTCTGCAATGTCGAAATACGGGGACTTCTCGGATGCAGGCTTCGGTTGTGATACCAGCAACTTTTTGATGTTCAATGCCATAGAGTACTTGTCTCGATAAAGTTATACAAATAAACCATACCTTCGTACAAAAATACCAGAGGTAAAATTTCTTGGCCGCAAAGGTACAAACTTATATACAATAAACCAGTGCTTTTCTTGTGAAATATCCGTATTGTCTTATAAATTATTACAAAACGACACAAAATATAGAGAATACAAAACATTACTATCGGTATAGTTACGTATGTCCCGACAAACACCAACCACAACACCGGAACGTATAAAGATACTCCCCAAATCCCCATAATAGCATTATAACTCGTCTTCCATAACTTATACTTATCTGGGTCGGAAAACACGCTGCCCAGGAGGTAATAACAGCATTGTTTAAACTGATAAAACAGGAATAAAACACAAAAAACCGTTCCGATCGCCGATAAAACCGCCTGCCATTCCGCATAATTCACAAATCCGTATATCCTGCCGACCGCAATCAGGGCGATACTTGAAAGGAACAAGACTTGGAATGTCATAAAATTGCGGAAAAAGAATATGCTCTTCCCTATTACATCGTCAAATAGATTCTGCCTTTCCTTCACGAGAAAAGCATCTTTCAGCATCTTCACAAACAGTTGGAAATTCGTCCGGAACACAAAGGAAAAGACAATAAACAGGAATAACAGCAGGGAGAAGATGACATCATCCACCAACTGCCCGTCCCATAAGCGAATACCCACATATCCTTCAAATATATTCATGTTCCCTGCGTATTACAGGTGCAAAGATAATCAAAAAAGAAAGGCAAGCTTACCCGACAAGCTTGCCTTCTCAAACAATCAACCGTTATGAATAACGATCTTAGAAACTATCTTTATGAGAGGACGAGTAGACCTCGCCCCTACCGACGTCATTAAATATTGTAGTATTGTTCCCAGCCTTTACGCGGCATTTCGCCAACCAGCATCTGGTTCATAACCGGATCGTTCACGATCTGCTTCGTGTCGCGGTCGAACACGATCTTGCGGTTCATGCGCTGTGCCAACACGCCAAGACAGAATACCTGGCTCAACGGACCTGCGATAGAGAACGGAGAACGAGTCTTTTCCTTGCCCTGGCAAGCCAATAGGAAGTTTGCGTAGTGGTTGGACGGGCTCTTTTGATATTCCGGCAACTTCGGATTCATATCCTTGGCTACCTGATCAGGAATCACAGACAAGGTACTACCATGAGAACCACCCTTGAATGTCAAAGTCTTCGTATAGATTTCCTTACCCGGGTTCAATTTTGCCAACTGAAGTTTGCCACCGGCAACCGTCGGGATATTCGGATCGACATCGGAAGAACCGTAGTTCTCAGGAACAGGAGGAATATTATCCAGACCGTCATACCAGGTAATATCGACAGCCGGCATTTCTTTTCTTTCCGGGAATCTGAACAGGATACGGGAAGACATCGGGAAGAAGAACGGGTTATGATCTTTCAGATACAACGGATTTACTTCCGTCGGCAGACCGAGATCCAGGAATTCGTGTGCGGTATCGATGATGTGAGCCCCCCAGTCGCCCAATGCGCCCATACCGAAATCGTACCAGCAACGCCACTGTCCCAAATGGTAGTCATGATTATATTCGTGGAACGGACGAACACCCAACCAAGTGTCCCAATCCAATGTTTCGGGAACTGGTTCACCCATTGGCATGTGCGTGATGTTCGGGTTCCAGTTATGCCAACGGCGCGGAGAGTTCATGTGAGCTGTTATAGCAGTGACGTCTTTGATCAAACCGGCTTCTTTCCATGCCTTGAACTGGAAGTAGTTGGCTTCGGAATGTCCCTGGTTACCCATCTGGGTAACGACACCGAATTTCTTTTCGGCACGCATCATCACTTCGATTTCCTGGAAGGTGCGGGCCATCGGTTTTTCCACATATACATGTTTTCCATGAGCCATCGCCTCAATCGTGATCGGGAAATGGGAATGGTCCGGTGTACCGACTGTAACAGCATCGATCTTGTCGGCCATCTTGTCGAACATCTGGCGGAAATCCTGGAAACGCGGCACTTTCGGGAACATGGAAATAAGTTTCTGAGTATGAGGTGCACCCATATCCACATCACAAAGTGCAACCACTTCGCACAAACCGGTTTTATACAGTTCCTGTGCGATCTCGCCTCCACGGTTACCGATACCGATAAAAGCGATTCTCACTTTTTCGTTGGCACTGACAAAAGGAACACCCGGCATGGCATTGGCCTTAGACGGAATCCAAAAAGAAGGAATTGCTGCCGCAGCTGAAAGGGCGGCTGCCCGTTTCAGGAACGAGCGACGTGAAATATCTTCAGATTTCATGGTAAATATATTAGATAAATTATTAATGTTTGCGTGCACATAAAAACAACAACCTCACAAAAATAGATATTTTTTTCTTACATAAAAGCTTTCTCAGAAGTTTTTTCCTAAATCTTAGCAAACGTTTTCCGGTTTATGGGTGTTGTAACAAAAAACTATATACATTTGTCGACTTTTAAATAAGAATATAAGTGATATGAAGATCAGACAGATTCTATCCATCGGATGTTTCCTTTGGATACTAGCCTCCCTCCGTTTGGCAGCGCAGCAACCGGAAATACAACCCTTGCCCATAGACCCGAAAATAAGATACGGACAGCTAAATAACGGGTTGACTTATTACATCCGACACAATGCACAGCCGAAAGACCGTGCGGATTTCTTTATCGCCCAGAATGTCGGATCGATCCTGGAAGACGAGAACCAGCGCGGACTGGCCCATTTCCTTGAACACATGGCGTTCGACGGAACAAAGAACTTCCCAGGGCATGGCATGGATGAATTTACCGAAAGCATCGGGATGCGCGGAGGTGAGAACTTCAACGCTTATACAAGTTTCGACGAAACGGTCTACATGATCATGAACGCTCCGGTCACCCGCGAGAGCGTTGTCGACTCCTGCCTGCTGATCCTGCACGACTGGTCGGGCTTCATCACGCTCGCAGATACGGCCATCGAAAAGGAACGGGGCGTGATCCGGGAGGAATGGCGCACGCGGCAGGATGCCCAGGCGCGTATCTGGGAACAGCAGCTCCCGAAAATGTTTCCGGACAACAAATATGCATACCGGATGCCGATCGGCACGATCGACGTGATCAACAACTTCAAGCCGGACGAGCTTCGCGACTATTATAAAAAATGGTATCGCCCCGACTTGCAGGGTATTATCATTGTAGGGGATATAGATGTAGACAAGGTGGAAGCGGCCGTAAAACGTATTTTTGCTGATATCCCGGCTCCGGTAAATCCGGCCAAACGGGAATATACGGAAGTGGCGGACAATGATAAACCGCTTGTTTCCATTGCTACGGACAAGGAGGCTTCCAATATGGTCCTTTCCATATTCTATAAGCACGACAAGATGCCGAAAGAGTTGTATGCCACCGCCGCCGGGTTGATGAAGGACTACATGGAGAATGTCGTCGAAACGATGATAAACGAACGCTTTGCCGAGATGATGCAAAAAGCGGATCCTCCCTTTGTCGCCGCCCAGGCTTCGGATGGAGATTTCATGATTGCCAAGACAAAAGGCGCTTTCACGGTTGCCGCCCTGGTAAAGGAAGGTGAGATCGACAAGGCGCTCGACGCGCTTGTGACGGAGACGGAACGGGTGAAACGGTACGGCTTCACGGCTTCCGAATATGACCGCGCCCGTATCAATGTCCTGAAACAATACGAATCGCTGTTCAACGACCGCGACAAACAAAAGAACCGCTCTTATACGAACGAATATGTCCGCCACTTTACAGACGGTGGTTACATTCCGGGCATAGAAACGGAATATCAGCTAATCAGCCAGATCGCACCGCAAATCCCGATCGAGCAGGTGAACCAATACGCCCAGAGCTTGATCGGCGACAAGAATATCGTAATCGGCTTGACCGGCCCTGACAAGGCAGACATAAAATATCCGACCGAGGCCCAATTATTGGAAGACTTTATCAAGGCGCAACAATTACCGGTCAAACCCTATGAAGAGACTGTTTCCAACGAACCGCTGATCCCCGAACTGCCCGCTCCGGGAAAGATCAGGGAGATGAAAACGGACCCGCTGTTCGGCGCGACGGTCCTGACACTCGACAACGGTATCAAGGTCGTACTGAAACATACGGACTTCAAGAAAGACGAGATCCTGATGACGGCCACCAGCCCCGGTGGCAGCACCTTGTTCGGAGCGAAAGATATCGACAACCTGAAAGTATTCAACGATGTCATTACGCTTGGCGGAGCCGGCAATTTCTCGGCAACCGATCTGAACAAGGTATTGGCAGGAAAGAAAGTCTCCTGCTCTCCTTCCATCGGCCTGAATACGGAAAACGTAAACGGTTATGCCGCTCCTGCCGACCTGAAGACATTGTTTGAGCTGGTTTATCTCTATTTCACGGCTCCGCGCATGGACGAAGAGGCTTATACATCCTTCGAGAATCGTATGATCGCACAGTTGAAAAACCTGGAACTGAACCCGATGGTGGCGTTCAGCGACACACTGACAAAGGCGATTTACGACAATAACCCGCGTGCCGCCCGCATCACGGCCGACGACTTCAAGCAGATCAGCTACCCACGCATCATGGAGATGTACAAAGAACGGTTTGCCGACGCTTCAGACTTTGTCTTTACGTTCGTCGGAAATATCGACACAGACAGTATCCGTCCTTTTGTAGAACAATATCTGGCGACACTCCCGGTCAAAGGACGTGCCGAAAAAGCCAATCCCGCCGAAGTACCGGCTATCCGCAAGGGCGAATACACGAATATCTTCAAACGCGCTCTGGAAACACCGAAAGCGTCGGTTGTCAACTTCTGGTCCGGCAAGATGGAATATAACCTTGAAAACATCCTCACCACCACTATGTTAAAGCAGATTCTCGATCTGGTCTACATGGAAAAGGTACGCGAGGACGAAGGCGGGACATATGGAGTACAGACTTCCGCACAGATTTCTTCCTTCCCTGAAGGGCAGACATTCCTGCAAGCCTATTTCGATACGGATCCGGCCAAACGGGAAAAGATGAACGCTATCGTCCGGACAGAACTGGATAACATCGTCAAATCCGGCCCGCGCGACGAAGATTTCAAGAAGAGCCAGGACAATATCCTGAAGCGCCACACAGAGAACCTACAGGAGAATGTTTACTGGCTGACGACTTTGGATAATTATTACTTCCGCGGGTTCAACGGCGAGACAGCATACGAAGAAACGATAAAAGGCATCACGCCAGCCAAGATTCAAGCTTTTGCCAAAAAGTTGTTAGGACAGGGCAACCGGATCGAAGTGGTAATGGAGCCGTAACCGCCTTGCAGAAGTTATTACGCCTACATAAGGTACATTTTTGCAGAAAACAAGCAGGAAAAAAGTGAAAAGCAAGCGGAAATGTACAGGAACACGCCCATCTTCAGGCTTCATACACCCGGATGTTGCCGCCCTCGACATCCGGATGTTCATGGCTCCGACACCCGGATGTTTGGGAAGATTACATACCAATCTGTTGTAATCAAGATACTTGCTAAGTAAAAAAAAGACTATATGTTTTACAAAGCATGGGTAAGGTGTGATACATAAGTACACAGGAGTGATACATGAATCCGGCATGTATCACTCCTGTGTACCATGTTTACCAATGCTTGCAAAGCTGTTAGTGATAGAGTGACAGAGGATCTCGAAAAAAGAGTATGGACATGGACATAGAAGCACTCTGAACAAAGCGTCAATTAGTTTTCTTCTTCACTTTGAAATGATCGAATCCTTCCCCGTATACACCGATAACGGCACTTTGCGAAACGAAAGCCCTCGGATCGATATCATTGATAATTTGGAAAATCGTATTGGACTGGCTCTTTTTTGCCAAGACAAACATCATTTTCACTTGCTTTCCCGTATAAAGCCCGGTCCCGTCGATCACAGTCACACCTCTGTGCAAAGCATTAATCTCCCTACCGATCTCCTCATATTTACTGGAAATAATGAAGAACTGGACCGACTGGCGAGAGCTGTTAACCACCTGGTCAATCATATACCCTGTGACAAACAGCGTCACATACCCGTAAACAACCTTCTCCAAATCGTGTAGCACAAAATAGCTGGACGCGATGATGATCATATCGCAGAACATAATCATACGCCCCAAGCTGACATCCCTGTATTTGTTGACAATCGCTGCAATAATATCCGTACCTCCCGTACTCCCGTTCGCAGTGAAAGCGAAACCGATACCGCTACCGCAAAAGATAGCCCCCAGGATACATGCCATAAACGGTTGGTCGTGCAACAATTGAAGCCCGGATGTCAAACGCTGTATCACGGAAAGGAAAAACGTCAGGACGAAAACGGCATACACCGTCTTCATACTGAACTTCCAACCCAAAATCTTCAGCGAGAGCAGTAATAGCAAAGCATTAATGGCAAAATAAGTGTATTGTACAGGCAAGCCCGTTCCCCAATAGACAATAGAGGCAATACCCGGAACCGCCCCGGAAGGCAAATCGTTTGGCAACAGGAAAACAGTCCACCCGATTCCATAAAAGATCATACCTAAGGCGATCATCAGGTAGTCCTTTAATTCTCTGACCATTACATGGTTAGAGTTCATTGACAATGTTGGTTTCATTCTTCGTTTGTTTTATGCGGCTGCAAAAGTACAAAACAATTGACAATTGAGAATTGAGAATTGACAATTAAATATCATTCCCTTCCCGATTGGCAGTTATCCATTGTCAATTCTCAATTCCCCATTCGTCCAGCCACTCGATAACCGGCTGTTCGCCTTCGAAACGGATAGGCAACCAGATATAACGGCCGTCTATGGCGTTCTTCGGTGTCCAGCGGTCTCCCATGTAGATGAACTGTCCGGGCTTGCCGGGAACAGGCAGCACATAAGTGCTCTGAGAGTGGAAAGAGGTTTCCGAATCAGCTCCCACAAACGGGTTCTCCAATTCTTTCCACGGCCCCCAGATAGAAGATGCGACAGCGGAACGCCCCGGATTCGGGGCCCAACCGGTGCAACCGGACATAATCAGGTAATACTTGCCGTCTTTCTTGAACATGGCAGGCGCTTCCATGAAACGGCCGACAAAGAAACGGGCGTAGTTGCCGGAACAAGCCGTATAATCGTCCGTCAGTTCGGAAATATGCAACGTGCTGTTATCCTCCGAAGCGTAGATATGATAAGCCTTTCCATCGTCGTCGACAAACAGGTTCATGTCACGTGCCATCTGCCCGCTCTCGAAATCGCGTCCCAGCAGGTTCAACGTGTCAGGATGGGCAGGCAGACCACCTCCACCGAAACCTTTCTTCGATTCTTCGGGAACCGGACCTTTATGGATATCCAACACATTCTTCGGCCAGAAACCGGCGTTCGGACGATCGGCAGACAACAACTTGTACGGTCCTGTAACCTTTTCGCTGACAGCCACACCGCTTTTGGCTCCCGTATAACCGGCGCCTTTCGGTTCAAGATGGAACCACATCACGTACTTGCCCGTCTTCTTATTGAAAATCACCTTTGGCCGCTCCAAAATGCAACCTTTCACGATCGGACTCGACTCGTCATCCGAAACAGACAAAGCGATTCCTTCGTCTTTCCAGTTATATAAGTCTTTGGAAGAATAGCAATGAACGCCGACCTGGGCTACATTCCCCCCTTCGCCTTCCGTCTTATGCTCGCCGAACCAATAATAGGTATCGCCCTGCTGCAACATACCGCCGCCATGAGCATTGATGTGCACGCCGTTATTGTCCGGCCAGATTTCACCGGGTTTAAAAACATTCCCGGCCTGTGAAGTCCCGGTTTTCCCTTTACATCCGCACAAAGCGAAGAGCAACAGCAGAGGATAAATAGCAATTCGTTTCATACTTGGCTGTTTATACATCGCAGATACGGATACATTTCTCAAGCGAGGCGATTTTGTCTTCCTGCTTCGGGACAAATTCCTGTCCGACAAACCCTTTATAGCCGGTTTCCACAATCGCTTTCATGATAGCCGGATAGTAGAGTTCCTGCGTTTCGTCGATCTCCGCACGGCCGGGAACGCCTCCTGTATGGATATGAGAGAAATACTGGTGATATTTCCGGATATGCTCGATCACGTTTCCTTCCATGATCTGCATATGGTAGATATCATACAACAGCTTGAAGTTCGGCGAACCGATACGGCGGCACAGTTCCGCTCCCCAGACGGTATGGTCGCACAAGTAATCCTTATGCCCTATACTGTTCAGAAGCTCCATCGTGAGGACGACATTATACTTTTCGGCTATCGGCATCAGACGCTTCAGGCCTTTCTCGCAGTTTTCCCAACCTTGCAAGTCGGTCACACCGTTCCGGCGCCCGGCGAAACAGATCAGGTTCGTCAGTCCGGCCTCGGCCACCATCGGAATGACTTGTTCATAACTGGCTACCAGCTCGTCATGCAACTTGGGATCATTGAACCCCCTGTCGATACCTAAGCCCGCACCCTGCGCCATCGCAACCGTCAAACCATGTTTCTGCACGATAGGCCAGTCTTTCGGGTCGAGCAGTTCTATTGATTCGATTCCTATGTTTTTACAAATCTCACAAAATTCATCCAACGGATAACTGCCGAAGCACCACTTACTTACAGAATGGCGGATATTGCCTTTCAGCGGTTCAGGTTTCTCTACTTTCTTCTTCTTTGCGGGAGCTGCTGCTTCCATACCGGATACAGCCATCGCTGCGCTTCCGGCCAATACTGTCTTAATGGCGGTTCTTCTCGAAATGTTTTTCATACTATTCTTGTTCTTACGTTAATAAATTATTTAATCAGCTCCCATTTGCCTTGCAAATAAGCCTTGTCGATTACGCTTGCCAACGCCTTGTCGTTTGTCCGTTCGGCCAAATCTTTCAGATCATTGTACAAATAGAACTGCAACCAAAAACCATAATGATAGCGTTCACGGGTGGATTTCGGCTGTAACATCAAAGCATACCATTTGGTATTCAGCTTCTTGGCTTTTGCCACTTCGACCGCTTTCTCGGCATTCTTCCACATGGCATCGGAGACTTTCGATTCGAGATCGACAAAATCTTCGTACTTCATGGAAGCGGTATTGATCACCTGACAACGGTCGTCCAGCCCCAGTTCTTTCATGGAAAGGCGTTGTTCGAACACCTTGTCGCCATCCAGGTCGAATTCCATCAGATCGAAGAAACCGTTATTGTCCGTATCCGTATATTTGACAGTAGGAAACACGGTCGGCTCGGTCTCGATACGTTTCGGGCCGTAACCGTCATAGATTCCACCCATTCCCTGATAGTAACGGGCATTCTGGTCGATACGCCAGCAACCCCATTCGGCTCCGTACAGATGGATCTTTCCATCTATCGGGCTGACATACAACTGGCCGTGGCCGGAATTGTCCTCATCCCATTCACCCCGGTCACCCGCCGGATCAGCCTGTCCGTTATTGTCTATTCCGCCTTGGTTCTTTCCTACCTTGAACGGATCTCGCGGCTGATACAACTCCACACGTTCCCAACGATTGCAATCGTCGTCCTCATCGTAAGTAAACCAAACTTTATCCCATTTACCTTCTTTGAATGTCAGATCCCAGGCGGCATCATGATCCGGATACAACAGTTCCGGAAGCTTACGCCAACGGGCATCGAGGAAGAACGTATCGGCTTCGGGAAGTCCGCGCAGGTTCTTGTTGATATGTTTCTGGTTTTCGTAGTTGAAGCCGGGACCTGTAAAATGGATGGTCATATCGAAATCGAACTCATTGCCCGGCGCATTGTCGTTATCCGTATCCATCGAAACGGAAACCCAGTCGATATTACCTGAGAGGACGGAATTTGCCTGTCCGTTCTCTTTCACGATCTTGGGAGAGTCGCAGAAACGGATCGCCATCTCTGTCAGCCCGTCATTGTCGGGATCATAGAACAGGAAAGGGTTTTCCCAGTTCATACGGACATCGTTCACACGTTCGGTCGTGCTGTGTATCTTCATGAAAGTGCTATTCCCGTTATAATCTTCGTAGAAATCCGACAGGCCGTTATGTATCCAACAGCGGAGGGTGAACGTGTTCCAGTCGATATAGTTGAACACGTCGTCCTTGTCCGTATCCACCACCCACATATAATGCCCGTTGCCGGTCTTCATCCGATTTGCTTCGGGGATATTGTCGACTACGACCTGCATGGCCGGATTACCGTCTTCATCTTCGCCCACCCAGTCGATGATAAGGTCACCGTAACCACCGTAGACACCGTCCTTATTACGGTCTATCATCAGGCAGTCGTTATCGGTATCGCCCTCCAGATCGCCGTACTGCATATCGTCGTCGTCATCGATCCATTGCACCGGAATACCGTTGGCCGTCACCGTACGCAGGATATCCGGATCACCGTCACCATCCAAGTCTATATAGGTAGGCTTATACCCTGCGGGAGCAGGTGGCAGCCGATAAGGGATCAAGAGGGTATTTGCATTCCAATATTCCTTTTTCCCGGAACCGTCCGTCTGTGCGGAAAGTCCTTGTGCACTCAGCAGCAGGGAACCTGCTGCCAGCAATAGCGTAATCGGTTTCATGATATCGGTAGATTAATCAGTGATTTTTATGTAGGTAAGCCATTTCTGTATCAGGTCTTTCACTTCCTGATAGTAGGTGAAGTCATACCGGAATCCCCAACCGTGTCCTCCACTGGGGAACATATAGAGAGAAGCCGGGATATGGTGTTCATTCAGCGCCGTATAATAAAGGATAGAGTTCAACGGCGGAACGGTCTGATCGTCATCGCTCAGCAGAAGCAAAGTCTTCGGTGTCTTATCATCCACCTGTTTCTGCAAGGAATAGCGGTCTACCAACTCCTTATTCTCGATATCTGTACCTAAAAGGTTCTTCTTGGAACCGCCATGTGTCGTCATATTATCGAAGCTGATCACCGGATAATAAAGGATTGCAAAGTCCGGCCGGTTGGCATCTACTGCAAGCGTACTGAGTGAAGCTGCCAAATGTCCGCCTGCCGACGAGCCGATCACTCCGACCTTATTCGCATCCAGATTCCATTTGGCTGCATTGCCCCGAATAACAGACATCGCTTTCTCCGCATCGCTCAGCGGAATCGTATGTACACCTTCCGGCATCCTGTATTTCAAAACGACTGCAACAAACCCATTCGAAGCGTACCATTTCGCCATATCATGCCCTTCATGATTCATCGCCAGCCCTCTATATCCGCCACCCGGACATATCAGCACCGCCGGCGCCGCTTTCCCGCCCTTCGCCGGATGATAAACAAAGATTTCCGCCTCGCCCGCTTCCGGCTTATCCGGCCAGAGCTTGAACTGTTCTACCTGCTGCCCCCATACCACGGGTACAAAGAACGATAAGAGAAGTAAAAGAATGTGTTTCATAAGGTATTAATTCTTAATCATTAACTGAGTTATTAAAAACAGGTGCTAATGTAACGAAAAAAAACAAATCCACCTATAGAGGGGGGACAAAAAGAAATAATATATCCCATTCTAGAAAACAAAAGACTTACATATCAGAGAACAAAGATGTACGTTTTTGTCCTTGAATATGTAAGTCTTTCCAGAAGGGAGATATCCATCTTAAAAAGATATTCCCGGATCTGTTTATAAGAATTGAGAAACAATTTTTACACCCATATCAAACAGTTCAGAGGCCTTATCCATTCCCCGTTTACAATACACCTGCGCACTGTCATAGTCAGAATAAACTTCCATCAGGCGATCGGCAATCTGTTTTCCTGTCGTGTTGTTAATCTCAAACACCCAATTATCGAAACCTAAATCATAATACATCTGCCCTTTTATCGTATCTTCTGGCTGGCGGAGGTAAAATGCAGGTGTCCCGTTCCGCAAAGAGATAATAGGAGAATGACATTCAAAGCTAAGGACACAGAAAGCTTTGCTATACAAAGAGGCAGCCTCATCCGGTAACCAATAACCGCGCTTGACGACATTCCTTTTAACATCATCCGGCAGCGGATCAATCAAAAGCTCATCCATAATATCGACCTGATAAGTCATTTCCGGACAAATAAGGACTTTATTCCCGGTTTCTCTTACCCAACGGACGATTGCTTCGCGAGCTTTGGCATGGTCGATCCCTTTCCATTTGTCATTCAATGCCGTTATTTCTGCAATCTGTTCCTCCGTATAGCTTTTCCTGCGGATCAACCAGTACGGTGTTTTACGCAACCGGGGAATCACACAAATAAATTTACGGTCTTCCAGATTATTGGCCGTTAAGAACGAATGAGCATTCTCTTCATTCTGAATATTCAGAGCGAAAGTGGCATCCGGAACAAAGCGGATTTCAGGCTTCGTTACCCCAGCTTCTTTCAGTTTCCCTATCGAGGCAGTCTCGCGGGTAAAAACAAACGATGCATCGTCCAGCAGGTTCTTCAATGAAGGAGATATATCCTGAATCGTTGTTCCATAGGTTCCGAAAGGTTTATCCGTAATTTTACGCCAAGCCTCCAAACAGTTGGCCGCCACAACTGATGGTCCCGATCCGTGAATAAAGACATCGGCACGATTGATAGCTTCCAGAATCTTATTGTCCGTAACCGTAAAATCTTTATCCGGATTGCCGTAAAGAATCTCTATATTCGGAAAATTCTTCTTCAATAATGCTTCCACCTTCTCGCTTTTGCTCCGTTTCCATAAAGTAATCGTTGCATCAGGCAAGTACATTTGCAAGATATGCAACAAACCTGGCGTATGGGCAATATCCCCAATATTCACATCCTGCCAGCCGGAAACTACCAATAAATATGGATTTTTCTTCTCTTCTTTCACCTTATTCAGGCAAGCCGGTAGGAGCAGTGCAGCAGAAAAAGCACCTGTCTGCTTTAAGAAAGTTCGCCTGTTCATCATGATAATCCTATTTCAATGAGTCCAACAATTCATTCAAATGTTTAGTATAAACTTCACGTGGCAAACAATTGTATTTTTTACAAAGTGCTGCTGCTACCGCAACGACTTCCCCCATCATACCGGTACAACGCTGAACTCGAACTGCCCCTAAAGCGATATGAGTAACACTTATGTTACGACCTGCCATAAATAAGTTCATAATATTTTTAGAATAAAAACATCTATAAGGAATAGTATATATATCCTCCTGTTTAAAAGGATGTTTTGCATAAGCAATAAATTCTCTACCTGGAAAATATTTTGCATTCAATTTATCTGGGTAATGCAAATCTATCCCCCAAGTCGTTGTTACAACAGCATCTGGATATTCATTCTTATATAGAATATCATTTTCTCTCAACACAAGATCTCCCATTAGCCGATAAGATTCTCTCTTTCCTGCCATATAAAGTAATTCAGATAATTTATATGTAGAATACTTTTCAGGTTTAAATGTTTTGATATAAGCCCAATTACTATAAATTGCCCTCATATTATGATCTCGTATTTCTTCTGCTTGGTCTACTGTATGCCACGTACTAAATCCACTTTCCCAATTCCATACAGACTGTGTAAGTTCAAAATGATAGTCCTTTGTAAAATTTAACATCCAAGATTCTATCGGAAATAAACTCTTCACATCCGTTTCTATTGCTTTCCATTGATTTGATGTTCCCATAACCAAATTATCTGCTTTATCCGGTGCAGAAGGTTCACCTGTTTGCTCTTTTGATTCTCTTCCATATCTATATTCTGCACCAGCCTTTATTCCAACCATTCCATCACCCGTACAATCGGCAAAGAATTTTCCTTTAACATAATACTTTTTTAGAGTCAACAAATCCATTCCTAACAATCCCTGTATTAAATTTTTATCTTGTCTCACATCTATGATATGCATATTTTCAAATAAAGTAATATTTTTCTCATTCACAACAATCCTTTTTCTTACAGTATCACGATACAACCTGTTGTCCCCTGAAATACCTGCCTCCCCGTTATCTATTTCACGAACGATCCTCCCTAATTTAGAATATTTATTATTAAAAGTGCTACCATCCATAGACACTTTTATCTCCGAACTACTATTTCCTCCTAAAACTGGACGATTATTAATTAAGGCCACTTTTAACCCTAACCTTGCAGCCTGAACAGCAGCGCAAATACCAGCAACACCACCTCCTGCAACAACCAAATCAAATTCTCTTTTCTCATAGATAATATTTTTATCAATTTCTCCGTACTTATTTCTATATTCATCTATAGTTTGCAAATCATCAGGTAATATTATCTTCTCTTTTGAAAAGCAAATTGCATCACAACGAGCATCAAATCCAGTAATATCCTGCAAGGATAATTCAATCATTGGTGCGTCTATTCGGATAGTTCCTCCATATTCCCAATGCCACCTATTTACTCCATCTGATCCAAAAATATGATCAATTGTATTTCCTTCTAACGAAATCATAAATTTGCCTGGTCCTCCTCCTTCGGGTATCCAATCTTTTGTTCTAGCCCAAACATGATACAGGCCTGTCTCAGGAAAAGCCAAAGACATAGTTGCATTTTGTACAGGTTCCCCTAAACCATGAGCCAAAAGATAAGGAGTGCCTACCTGATCAATAAACTGTGCATCAATACTCCACCCTCCCTTATTTGAAAATAACTCCGGTTCTACCCACACAATTGACTGCCCGTGCAAAGGGATTATTATCA
The DNA here is from genome assembly GCF_001915675.1 of Parabacteroides sp. merdae-related_45_40. NCBI lineage: Bacteria > Pseudomonadati > Bacteroidota > Bacteroidia > Bacteroidales > Tannerellaceae > Parabacteroides > Parabacteroides sp. merdae-related_45_40. The sequence goes on from NZ_MNQY01000036.1 coordinate 78,751, forward strand.
ACAAAAAAGAAAACAATAAAAATAATCTCATTTTCATATATATGAATATTAATATGAATTATCAGTCGGTTTTTATGTCAACCGACTGATAATATTATTTTAATAATTAGGATTTTGAATTAATAACTTATTAGTTTCAATCTCCAAACGAGGGATCGGGAATAAATAATCTCTATCTTTATTAAACTTCCGCATTTCTATAACACGCATTTCTGACTTATTCGCCACATTATCATAAGAAGGCGTACCCCATTCATCAATTTTAGGTGCAGAAGATAACAGCCCTTTAGGAATTCTACCATACAAATTTCCGGACATAACTTGTTCAGCAATCTTCCAACGAATAATATCAAAACGACGGGAACCTTCAAATGCAAGTTCATATCTACGTTCCTTCCTAATCACACTACGTAATTGCTCTTGTGTTTTTCCCCCATCTATCACTGGCATTCCAACCCTCTGACGCACAAGATTAATGGCATCATATACTGATGCATCGATTTTATTCGCTTCTATTTTGGCTTCAGCATACATTAATAAAACATCAGCATAACGCAATAAAATTATAGGTGTCTCCCCAACAGTCGGATCATTTTGCGACCATTCTGCATATTTACGCCAGCAATAACCAGAAAATGTAGCATAAGCATTCAATGCATCTTGATTTGCAACTCGGGTTGCCGGATTTGTATTATAATTCCAGCACTCAATACTATCCTTATGAGATTCAAACTGATACCCTCCAAATACAGATCCCGGTACTACACAAGTATAACCTAATCGAGGATCTCTATTTTCAAATGGTTTCTGCGGATTATATAAAGGAGACTTGTCTATAGACAGTCCATCTATACATTCATACGAATCAATCAAAGCTTGAGTCGGTATTTTAGAGGAATATCCTTTGGCCATACGCGTAGTAATCCCATTAGGACCATATGTACTATATTGATAAAGGTATTGCAAACTAAAAATTACTTCCTTTGTTTTTTGCTGCTCACCATTCTTAAATAGGGATTCGTAATTTTCAGCAAGTGCATATCCCAACTCCATTACCTCTAATGACGATTGTATAGCTTCATCCCATTGCTGATTATGTAATGCTATTTTTGCACGCAAAGCAAGTGCTGCTCCCTTAGATGCACGTCCTAATTCTTTATCTGAGATTTCGACTGGTAAAATAGAGGCAGCTTCATTAAGCTCCTTTAATAAATAATCTACAATCTCTGCTTTATCTGTTTTTGCCATCTGGGTTTCCTCTATACGAGTAATCGGTTTCGTAGGGAAAGGGACATCTCCAAACAACTCAGTCAGCCAAAAGTAATGAAATGCACGAATAAATTTAGCCTCTGCTAAAATACGATTATAAATATCCTCTGATGTATTTTCTTTACCACGAATCATATTTTCAATGATAAAATTACAACGTCCTATACCTAAATAATATTGGCTCCAGAAAGAAGACATTAAAGAATTATTGCTGTCATGCTGACCATTCCCTGCCGTTATCCAAGACTGTTCGGCCCTCTCCCAACCATTATCAGATAAACATTCCATCAATATGACAGAAGGAAACGAATAGCCTTGTGTTGTTTTTAATGTCGCATATGCTCCCTGTATAGCCATCTCCATTTCAGCCTGCGTAGATAAGAAGTTACTATCTGAAGGACTATCAAGCGGAAACTTTTCCAATCCGTTATCACATGAAAAAAGAGAAACAATACAACTAATCAATACTACATATATTCTTGTTTTCATAACCTGTATTTGACTAAAATTTAACATCCAAACCAACAGAATACAATTTTACCTGAGGATAAAAACTGCCAATGCCAACAGGAGCCTCTACATCATAACCATCCCAGAAATTATCTATTGTAAATAAGTTCTGTCCACTGACATACACTCTAAGATTTTTTATAAATATCTTAGACAACAATGATTTAGGGATTGTATAACCGACCTGAAGGTTTTTCAATCGCAGATAAGCTGCACTTTTCATCCAGAACGTTGAATTCTTTTCATTATTTATTTCATTAAAAGCAAGACGAGGGAATGTTGCATTCGGGTTTTCCGAAGTCCAGTAATCCTTATGCATCTCTAAAGCCGTTCCTCCCATAATGAAAGGCATCGTCGCATTGCCGTACAAATAACCGTCCGCTTTCCCTACCCCTTGCCAGAACATACTCAAATCAAATCCTTTCCAACTCGCGTTGAGATTTAAACTGAAATTAAACCGTGGGATAGTACTTCCTATAATTTTCTCATCTTTATCATCAATCACACCATCCTTATTCTGATCTTTATACTTGATATCTCCAGGACCAAAATTGCCATACTGCGTTGCATATAGATATTTACCATTCTCGTCATAATCCGATTCCTGAATGAAGCCTATTGCTTCAAGTCCATACAGTGAATTAATCGGATAACCTTCATTACTGACAGTTAATCCTGTTCTCTTTACTCCCTTCAGATCAACAACTTCATTCCGTACATCTGATAAAACAAAAGTTGCACCATATTGAAAATCAGAGATATTATCACGCCAAGAAAAACTTAAATCCCAACCCTTATTATCTACAACTCCCGCATTTTGATATGGAGCATTAAGTCCTGTGAATTTAGGGATATCCAATTTCAACAAAATATCAGACGTTCTACGGACATAATAATCAAAAGTCATCGACAACTTCGAGAACAAAGACATATCCAAACCGATGTTTGTCATCGTCGTTTTTTCCCATGAAATATCCGGATTTGCCATATCTGACAGATAAGCGGATGACATTGCTTGGCCACCCATTATATTCGTACCATACGTAACGAATGAGGCAAAAGAGTAATTACCGATCAACTGGTTCCCTAATTGTCCCCATGAAGCTCTAAGTTTGACATTATCAACTACATTCTTAAAAGGCTCCCAAAAAGCCTCTTCCGAAATTCTCCATCCTGCAGAAAAGGACGGGAACACCCCCCATTTATTGCCGGAAGCAAAACGAGAAGAACCATCATAACGAATATTGGCCTCAAATAGATATTTACTTTTATAATCATAATTCAACCTTCCATAAAAAGAACGTAACACCCATTCATCGCCAGATCCTTCATTCTTCATATCTTCAATAGATCCGGCATTCAGTACAGGATATTGAGGAAATACATAGTCGGAGCGACTCGCAGAAATCCATTTCCCGGTATAAGATTCATGAGAGAAGCCGACCAGAGCTTTTACATTATGGTCTCCAAAAGTTTTATTAAAATTCAACATTGCCTTAAAATCCTGATTCAAACTATTTGTCTTTTTCTCTGAAAGAGAAGCCTTCGCCGGTTTTTCATAAGCAATGTTCCCATTAGGATAATAAGTTTTTATCGAATTAGTAAACTTAATATTTTCTTTAGGAACAAAATGCAGAGAATAAGAGCCATCAAAAGTCAGCCAATCAGTAAATTTATAATTTACACTTCCTGTTGCAGCCAAAGAAGGTGTATTTTCTTTATTTAGCCCACTCTGATAGATTTTAGCATAAGGATTATCACCATCCCAACCGATCCCCATCAATCCATTAGAATGAATTGCAGGCTGAGTCGCAGGCATACGGTTCAGCCAATATAAAATACCACTATGCTCTTCAGATAAACCTGACGAAGGTTCTTCCGCTTTCATTAATCTGCCATATACATCAAATTTTACAGATAAGCGTTTCGACAATTGCATATCTGTATTAAACCGGGCTGTATAACGCTTATAATTAGTATTATCCACGATACCAGTCTGATCATAATAACCGATAGCAGCCAGAACACGCATTTTTTCAGATCCACCATTTAATGTTAAAAAATGACTCTGCTGGAAACCACTTCCGTTATAAATCAACTTCTGCCAATCTGTATTAGGATAATTATCCCGATCTGTTCCTTTTATTGTGTTATTAATCTGCTCCTCACTAAAGACAGGGCTTTTACCAACGTTGACATTTGCAATATTCATCATTTGCATATGACTTACGGCATCTACCGGATCTCGTAGATCTGTAGGATTCTGCCATCCGGCATAGCCGCTATACGAGACAGAAAATTCTCCCGTCTTTGCCCTTTTTGTCGTTATCAAAATAACACCATTCGCAGCTCTCGAACCATAGATAGCTGAAGATGCAGCATCTTTTAGAACGGATATCGACTCTATCAAATTGGGATCGACATTATTTATTCCCATTTCCATACCGTCCACAAGAACCAATGGGTCAGAATTATTTAAGGTACCAATACCACGAATACGAATAGTTCCGCCATCTTTACCAGGTTGCCCTGATGTTTGCGTGACTGTCACACCCGGCATAACCCCTTGTAAAGCCATAGAAGACTGCCCAACCATTTTTTTTGACAAGTCTTCTGAAGATACCATAGTAACAGCTCCTGTAAGATTTGCTTTCTTTTGTGTACCATAACCTACCACTACAACTTCATCTATAAATTGAGTATTTTCTTTTAAACATATTTCACTACAATCCTTTTGAGAAATAAGCTGTGTTATATATCCTATATAACTAACTTCCAGCATACTGTTCTCATCAACAGAAAGAGAAAATTTGCCATCAATATCCGTTACAGTCCCATTCGTTGTTCCCTTTTCTATCACATTAGCTCCAATAATGGGTTCCCCATTAGTATCCTTAATAATACCTGTAACAACTCTTTTAATCGGATTAACACTAATTTGTTTCGTAATAATAATATGCTTACCAGTAATCTTATAAGCCAAATTATTATTCCTTGTAACCTCATTCAAGATTTCTGAAACCAGCTTATCCTTAACCTTCAAATTGATTCGCTGATTATTGTCAATTTCTTCACTTTTATAGAAAAACATAAATTCAGACTGCTTTTCTATTTGTGAAACAACATCATAAAATGTCCCGTTTTCCACTGCAACAGAAATACGATGCTCCTGAGCGTACGTTACTGCAGACACCTGAAGAATACCCGCCAAAATAAGTATTGCCGTGATTTTCATAATACGTGTAATTTTTAGTGACAGTAATCGACTGTCATCTCGTTCTTTTTTCATACATTTGGATGTTTTTATTATTAAATTGTCTCGTTCGCAGCGTTTTCCAGACAAGAGCGAAAGAGAACGGTTAACTAATTAAAAATGAATTTTGAATCGGGAAATGTCGCAGTCATTTTCCGATTCTGTTTTTAAATAACTGAAACTTTATGCATAGGCTATCAGATTTAATGATTTGACAAATTATTTACTTGTTATGAATATATCCTTTTTCACTCGTTTAAAAGTGAATTGCTTTTCATAATCAATAATTCGGAACACATCCAAGATATCCTGATCCAACGAAAATGTACCCGTATATCTGATTTTTTCTAAACGTTTATCATCCAGATGTATATTCACATTGTAATAATTTTCCAAACGTTTTACGATAGAGGCCAATGGTTCATCCTTAAACTTATATTCTCCATTAATCCAGGCATTTGACAACGATGCATTGACTTCTTGTAAAGAAACTGATCCAGTCGAATTATCAGACAATGCTTTCTGGTCAGGTTTTAAATACATACGGCTCATAGATTCTCCTCTTTCGTTGAATGCTTCCAACAAAATCCGGCCTGTCAAAAGTGTCACTTCGCTATACGATTCATGACCATAAGCCTGAACATTAAAAATTGTCCCCAATACTGTTATTTCTTGCTTTTTCAATTTAACGACGAAGGGTTTCTCTGAGTTTTTGGATACTTCAAAATAAGCTTCTCCATCCAAATAAACCTGGCGTTTTTCCCCATCAAAACTGGTAGGATAGCGAAAAGTAGTAGCTGCATTCAAAATAACCTTACTTCCATCCGAGAGAAGCACTGTATTGGCGCGTCCACCTTTTTGGACATGTATCTCATTATATACTAAGTCCTTTTCTGCTAAGTCAGACCGATGTATCTTTCCTTGGAACTCATGAATTCCCCAACCAGCACCAATTGCAAAGATTATAATGGCTGCATATTTTACACATGAAAACCATAAATCACGTGTTCGTGATTTGCCAAGGGAAGGGTTCTTCTCTTGGTATTTTTCTATGCGTGCAAGCATTCGTTGCCAACTTGCCTCATTTACCTCTTCCTTTGAGAAAAAGGAACGTCGACTGGAATCTGATATGCTTTTCAGCCCAAAGAAATAAGATTTATGTTCCACATCTTCTTCCAGCCAGGACTCTAAGTAATGAAGCTCTTCTTCATTTATATCCTGTTGCAAGAAACGGATTATTAATTCTTCTATGTTATATTTTTCAGACATTCCGATGTTCGTTTATATTATACACGATTATCTCTTCAGATCTACTTACGCAATTCTCAAAAATTTGAAAGAAAAATCAAACAGCTAAGCAAAATACCCCGTAAAATCTTCAATGCCTTATAAAGTTGTGCCTCCACCGTACGAGTGGAAATATTAAGCAGTACAGCTATTTCCGAAGTTTTTCGTTCTTCCAGATAGGACATTGTAAAGATTTCACGACACTTATCCGGCAACTTATCCATCTCTTTATAGATAAGCTCCAGGCGCTCGTCTTCCGCAAACAAGGATTGCAGATCGTCATTGTAATATATCTCTTCTATTTTTAATTTGGTAGTGACGGCATTAATATAATCACCTTTTACCTCCTGATGCTTCAGATAATCCAAACAGGCATGCTGAACGGAGCGATACAAATAAGTTTTAATCCCTTCTTTCAAGAACAAAAAAGTCCTCTTTTGCCAAACTTTAAGAAACACATCCTGCACCAAATCCTCTGCAGTAACAGCATTTACATACTTTCCAGCGTAGAAAATCAGCATTGGAGCAATTGATTTATATAACTCCTTGAACAGAATCAACTCTCGATCATCCTCCTTCGGTCTATCCATAACACATACTAACAAAGAAACGTTTCTACAAGTATAGACGATTTATCCGGGAAAACTACTTACGGAAAAGTTATATTTTTACTTATAAGAGGCTTTTTAACGATTGAAAGAAGAAAGTTTACCTTATGTTGAATAAAGACATCTCTCCTTATTGGCATATTGTCACATGAGTCATGTTGATTTCTTACCTTCTTTCCCTTATTGTAATTAATAGTTTATTTAACATTAGAATGACTTAATGATAGAATAAATTCAGACATCGCTTTTTCTTGGACAAAGCGAGTTTTTCTCCATCTATTTGCCGTTTATCACCACAAAGACGATCGTCGTTACCATGAACCAGGCAACTCACGGCAACAAAGACGGTTGTAAAGCAGAGCTGAAGTCCAAATGATATGCCTCTACTTCAATCCCGAATATCGGAATCAGAGCAAAAAGTAAGATGAAAACAAATTGAATTTTCAGATAAAATAGAAAAAAGCAAAAAAAAGGGTTATTGTAATTTGCCATATAACAAACTATTCCTGAATAATAGAAACAACCAACTTTAGCTCTATAAAAAAACAGCATCCTAATAATACTCCATCACCACAAATAAAAATAACTTTATTTTCAATAAAAGGCTTATTCGCCAGCAATTAATTTTTATTGGAAGTCCAATAACACTATTTAGTACCTTAACCCTTGACAAGTTCGGACAAACCCGTATCTTTGCATTGTGGTTTTTTCATAATAGTATTAGATTTAAGGTTAACAAAGTTTGGTTAGGGGTTGTCGTGAGACAGCCTTTAATTGTTTATAGGGGTTTCTTTTG
>NZ_MNQY01000037.1:0-44282 GCF_001915675.1 Parabacteroides sp. merdae-related_45_40
TTTAGGATTAAGAAAGGATTGTCTGTTTTTTTACATTTATAGACAACCTATAACAGGATTTTTTTAATACACAGTCAACCAAAATCAGGACGAGACAGTGTGACACTGTGTGATACAGGCGTGATACATGAATCCAGCATGTATCACACCTTGCACAACATGGATATCAACACATACAAGACAAAATGTGATAGAGTGACAGAGAAATGGCGATTCTCTTTCTGTCGGTTTTAAGGCGATAGAGTGACAGAGAAATGGCGATTCTCTTTCTGTCGGTTTTAAGGCTGCTTATCGCCTCATTCGGCTGTCACATATAATAGGCATAAATAAAAATATCACTATCTTTGCCCTCGGAATCCAAAAACATTCCTTTATATTATTCACCGAGTGCTTGATAAACCTCGTTAAAAACAAGAAATATGCAGAAGACATCTACTGTAACCGTACCATTCATGCTGTTAGGCATCCTGTTCAATATCTGCCTGGTAGCTTCAAACCTGTTAGAAACCAAAGTTATCCAGGTATTCGGCATCACAGCGACTGCCGGACTGATCGTTTTCCCGATCTCATATATCATCAATGACTGTATCGCCGAAGTATGGGGATTCAAGAAGGCACGCCTGATTATCTGGAGCGGGTTCATTTCTAATTTCCTTGTAATCGGATTTGCGCAATTGGCGGTGATGTTGCCTGCCGCCCCATTTTGGGAAGGCGAAGAAGGTTTCAACTTCGTGTTCGGAATGGCACCGCGCATCGCCATAGCAAGCCTGATGGCTTTTCTTGTCGGTTCGTTCCTGAATGCTTACGTGATGAGTAAGATGAAGATTGCTTCAGCCGGAAAGAATTTCTCTTTACGGGCTATCGTCTCCACTTTGGTCGGCGAGAGTGCCGATTCGATGATCTTTTTCCCGATCGCTTTCGCCGGACTGATACCGATAGGCGAACTTTTCATTATGATCGGGACACAGGCGGTTCTGAAATCCCTCTATGAAGTAATCATCCTTCCCGTTACCATCCGTGTTGTAAACTATATCAAGAAGGTGGACGGCAACGATGTGTATGACGTAGGGACATCATACAATATATTAAATGTGAGAGATTTATGATTTATGATTCATAATTCCAAACAAATGCGACCAGTCTTCACGAGGTTGCGGCGTATAGGTATGGAATCCTAGTGATTCCGCCGTACGGCAATTGGGGACGGCATCATCTATGAAAAGTGTTTCTTCAGGACGGATATCGGCATCTTGCAGGACATATTCGAAAATTTCGGCATCGGGTTTCAGCAGATGGAGGCGGTAGGAAAGATAAATATGATTGAAAAAGTCGGAAGCATGGTGGCCTTTATAGGAAAAACAGGTCTTTTCCGACCAGTCCCAATGAATCTCGTTCGTATTGCTGAGCAACATCGTATTGTAACGCTTGCGGAGGTCGAGCAAAAGATCTAGCTTATAATCCGGAACATCATCGAGCATGGCGATCCAGGCGGCATCTATCTGTTCGTCCGTCAAAGGCTGTCTGGTCAGATGACGGATACCCTCGCGAAACTCTGCTACCGTAATGGAACCGAGCTCGATCTTCATGAACAGATCCTTATGCTGGTAGTTATTGACAATCTGCTCGCGTATATTCGCGACCCCCAAACTCTCGAATGCCTCGATGCACCGATTACGGGTGAGATTGATAATCACGCCGCCAAAATCTATAACCAAATTTTTTATGCCTTCCATGACCTTCTTTTAATTGACAATTGATAATCGACAATTTTGATTCTAACTATTTACTACCAGCGGCGACGACGCCGGTGATGCCGTTGCCGCTGTTTATATTGACGTATCCTGCGATATACCAGCCAGACAAATAACACTCCGAACACGGCAAAGATCAGCAAGACGATCCCTGTATTCAAGTTATCTCCTTTCACGCGGCTCCACATTTCCAAAACCAGTTCCGTCCGATCTCCGAAATCGCGGATCATGGCACAACGTTCTACCACCTTGCGGTCGGGGTATTGTACCGGATTGATCCGGATGCTATCCGCACCGGGACCGAAGAAATAACTCAAGTCGGAAACTTTCTCGATTGTCGAATCGATCTTGGCTTCCATAATTTCGGGAGTCGCAATGGCACTGACGTAACCGATGGCATCCATATTCCGCAAAGCGACGTCCGGACGACAAAGATAATCAATAAAATAACTGGCCGCCTTTACATTACGGGCATATTTAGGGATCGCCCAGCCGTCATACCAGATATTGCTGCCTTCTCGGGGCACTTCATAGTCCAGTTCCACCCCGACAGCCTCCGCTTCGTCCATCGCCCAGACCGCATCGCCGCTCCAGGTAAAATTGAGCCAGGCTTTGCCTTTCGTCATCATTTCCTTGCCGAAATCGGCTTCCCAACCGGCAATGTTGGGTTTCATCTTTTTCAGAAGTGCTTCGGCTATGGCGATCGCTTCGGGAGAATTGTCGTTCATCAGTTGCTCGACCGTCACGGTCCCATCTTCCAGTTCCTTCGCATGGGCGTAGATAATGGCCGTACCATAGGAGTCACGATAGCTGTCTTTCATCAATATCTTGTTTCTGAACTTCGAATCCCAAAGACACTCCCAGCTTTCGACCTCTTTCTCCTCCACGAACTGCTTGTTATACAAAATCCCAGCCGTTCCCCACATATAAGGGACGACATAGTCGGTCGTTTTCCGTCCCGGCTGGCTTAGCTTGTTCAGTTGCCCGCGGATATAGGGAGAGACATTATCCAGATAATCCGGTGTCTTTCCGAAATTGCGGTCTATCGGGACAAGAAGGTTTTTCTTCAACATCCGTTCGATTATATATTCGGACGGACAGATCAGGTCGAAATCTTCATGCCCGCGTTCGATCTTGGTAAGCATGATCTCATTGATATCGAACACCTGGTAGATGATCCGGATATCTTCGCCGGTCTGCTCCTTGTACCAAGCGGGAAATTCGGCCAAGACATCCTCGTCAATATAGTCTGCCCAATTGTAGACTTTCAGAATATGACTGCGCTCCTCATCCGTACGATTGCATGAAGACATGAAAGTCAAAAGAAAGAGGCAACTCGCTATTATTGTAATCAGTTTATTCATTTCCTGCTTTTCTCCATTAGCTTTTGGACTTCTCCGCCCGTTTATTAATCACAATCAAAAGGACAAGCACCGTCACGAAAATGATAGTTGACAGCGGACGCAACTCCGGTGTCAGTCCCCCTTTGCGGGCATCCGCATAAATAAAGGTCGATAGGGTTTCCAATCCCTCGTTGCCGATCGTAAAGATGGTAACGGCAAAATCGTCGATCGAAAGCGTAAAAGCCAGTATAAAGCCGCTGATCATGCCCGGACGAATCTCCGGCAGGATCACCTTGCGCAACGCCTGGAAAGGAGTCGCCCCCAAATCGAGCGCCGCCTCATAGACATTCTGGTTCATCTTTTTCAGGCGTGGCATGACACTCAGCACCACATAGGGCGTGCAGAACGTGATATGCGCCAGCACGACCGTCGTGAATCCCTGTGAAACGCCAAAACTCACGAACAGCAGGAAAAGGGATACGCCCGTAATAATATCTGCATTCATCATCGGGATCGCATTGGCAAAATTCATTACCTGGCGGGTCCGTGATCGCAGGTTGAAAATACCGATAGCCGCAATACTACCCAACAGCGTGGAGACGGTCGCCGCGATCATCGCAATGGCGAACGTATTCCACAACGCACTCACCAACGAACGCTGCACGCCTCCTGTAAACAGCGAACTATACAATTTGGTTGAAAATCCCGTCCAGTTTCCCAAGACTTTCGCTTCGGTAAACGAGAAAATCATAATAATCAGAATCGGGGAATATAGCAGCACCAACAGTAGCCACAAATACCCTTTTGCCATCCATTTCGTCATCATATCACACCTCCCCCTTCGTTCGAAGCACTGTCCTCTTCATTCGTAAAGAGGATGGTAACACCAATCAGCAACAGCATAATAAGAGAAAGCGCCGCTCCATAATTCCACATACCGTTATAGATATTTTCTTGCACGGTCGTACCGAACAGTTTGATGTTATTCATCGTCAGTAATTCGGCAATGGCAAACGTGGAAACCGTCGGCATGAAAACCATGACGATCCCGCTCATCACGCCGGGCATCGAAAGAGGCAGAATCGTTTTCATAAAGACCTGAAACGGATTGGCTCCCAAGTCCTGGGCCGCCTCGATCAGACTGCGGTCCATCTTTTGCAACGTATTATAAATCGGATAGATCATGAACGGGAGAAAGTTATACACCATACCGAAAACCAACGCCCCCTCTCCCAACGGCAGGTTCAGGAAATCGAACAATGCTACCGTAGCCAGCGTACGGATCAGGATATTCACCCACATCGGCAGGATGAATAGCACGACCATCGTCCGGGAAGTGTTAAAACGCTCCTGGCTCAGGATATAAGCTGCCGGATAGCCAAGGATGAGACAGGCAAGTGTGGTGATAATAGCAATCCCGATCGAATAGACGAACGTATTCATCGCTTCGGGGTGTACCATGAACTTACGGAAATTAGCAAAAGTGAACGCTCCGTCGGCATCTGTAAACGCATATAATACGATCAACAACAAGGGCATTACGACAAAGACAGCCAAAAACAGGGCATAAGGAATCGTCCAGTTCTTACGCCGCATAAAAAAAGCTGAAATCTTACTTATCACTTCCTTCCTTTTTAGTTGATTGAACAATCCGTATATTTTCGGGAGCGATCGTGATTCCGACCCGGTCGCCATCGTCCCAAACATCATTCGTATCGACAAAGATATCTTCGTCCCAGTCGGTAAACACCGTCAGATGATAATGGTTGCCTTTGTAGAGGATAAATTTCACTTCACCGGTCAGACGGCCGTCTTCCTCGTTGTCTTCCAGAATGACGCGGTCAAAATCTACTTCGACCTGCACGGGTGCTTCCGAGTCAATGCCGGATACCTCTCGGCATTCGAACGTACAGCCTAAAAATTCCACATGCGTGGCATCCACCATCTTTCCTTCGAACGTATTGCAGATACGTTCCTTTTTCATCACATGGATATCAAATGGTTTGACCAGCAAACCGACTTCCTGCCCGGCATCGAAACAATGGTAGTCCTGTACCATGAACTCATAGCCTTCCGGCGTCTGCACCATCATCTCGTAGTGAACGCCCTTGAAAATGGAGGAGGTAACCGTCCCGGTCAGCATGGCGGCTTCAGACGGCTCGAAAATATAAATGTCTTCCGGGCGGAGCACGACATCTACCGGGGTCTGTTCGCCGAAACCTTCGTCTACGCATTCGAACTCATGCCCGGCAAAGGATACCAACTTATCTTTGATCATCAGTCCGTTCAGAATATTGCTTTCGCCGATAAAGTCGGCGACAAAGGAGTTGATCGGTTCGTTATAAATGTCAATAGGCGTCCCGATCTGCTGGATCTTCCCTTCGCTCATCACGACGATCGTATCGCTCAGGGTGAGTGCTTCTTCCTGATCGTGAGTAACATAGATAAAAGTGATTCCGAGAGACTTATGCATTTCCTTCAACTCCATCTGCATATCCTTGCGCATCTTGAGGTCAAGAGCCGCCAGCGGTTCGTCCAGCAGGAGCACTTCCGGTTCGTTCACGATAGCTCTGGCAATAGCGACACGTTGTTGCTGTCCGCCGGAAAGGGAATCCACATCACGGTACTCATAATCGGTCATTCCTACCATCTTGAGGGCCTGCTTCACCTTTTTCTCGATCACGACAGCCGGAAGTTTTTTCAGCTTCAGGCCGAAAGCGATGTTATTGAAGACATTCAGATGAGGGAAAAGAGCGTATTTCTGAAATACAGTATTAACTGGACGTTTATGAGGGGGTGTTTGCGTAATTTCTTTTCCCGCAATGGTTATTATACCCTCAGAAGCAGTCTGGAATCCGGCAATCAGACGCAACAATGTCGTCTTCCCGCAACCGGACGGCCCCAGAATGGTTACAAACTCGCCCTTACGGACAGACAAATTCACATCATTCAATACGGCCTTGTCTCCAAAGAATTTAGACACATGCTCCACACCGATGATGCAGTCAGATTTTTGCATAGACAGATTCCCCTTTACCAATACTGATTAAACATATTTCCGCTTCTTCACGTAAAAAGCGGCACAAAGGTAACAATTAATTGATAATTGAGAGTTGAAAATTGAAAATTACGGTAGAGTCTTGCTCTTAGGCAACACCAGGTTCAAAAAGACTCCCAGTAAAGCCGAAAGCCCGATACCGGCCATCGTGAAACCGCCAAATTCAATGGCAGCACCACCAATCCCGAAAGTCAGGATCAATGAGACGATGATCAGGTTGCGAGTGTCGCCCAGATTGGTCCGATTCTGGATCAAGCTGTTGATGCCGACAGCGGCAATCGTTCCGAACAGCAGCAACATGATGCCCCCCAACACGGCGGCGGGAATCGATTTAAGCAACGCGCTGACCTTCCCAAACACAGAAAAGACGATACCGCTTACGGCAGCAATACGGATAACGGCCGGGTCTGTAATCTTTGTCAGCGAAATAGCTCCTGTCACCTCCGAATAGGTCGTGACGGGAGGACCGCCGATCAATCCGGCGACGATACATGCCAGGCCGTCTCCCAACATCGTGCGGTGAAGTCCCGGATCTTTTACGAAATCCTTGCCCGTCACCTCGTTGATTGCGTACACATCGCCTATATGTTCGATCACCGGAGCAATCGTCACCGGAATCATAAAAATAACCGCTTCCCACGACAATGAAGGCTTTACAAATTGCGGAAATGCAAACCAAGGAGCTTCTATCATAGGCTTGAAGTCGATCAAGCCGAACAGACTCGCAGTCAGATACCCGACGATGATTCCACAGAAGATAGGGATCAATCTCAACATTCCCCGGCCCAACATAGAGGCGAGAATAGCGGAAAGCAGGGCTACCAGCGCCAACGGCCAGTTCTCTTTTGCCATATTCACACCTGAGCCTGCCAGCGAGAGGCCGATCAGAATAATAACCGGCCCGATCACCACCGGCGGAAAAAGCCGCTTGATAAAACCGATTCCTCTCCACCGGACCAACAAGCTCATCAACCCATAGACGGTCCCCACAGCCACCAGGCCGGACATCGTACCGGGCAACCCATACAATTCCGTCGCCTTTATGATAGGCGCCACAAAAGCGAAACTGCTTCCCAGAAAAATAGGAACTTTCCCTTTCGTCACCAAATGAAAGATCAACGTGCCGATACCAGCAGTAAAAAGGGCGGTAGAAGGATCAAGGCCAACCAGCAGAGGAACGAGAACAGTCGCACCAAACGCCACAAAAAGGAACTGAACGCCAACAACCGTTTTCTGAATGGGGTTCAGGGGTTTCATATTATCCATTCGTTCTTTATTTACTTTTTGCAAATATAATATAATCCAGACATCCAGCAATTCAATTCACTCACCTATTTTTTATAATAAGCAGCCGTTCATAATCCACCCCTTACTTTTAACTTAGTGCAACCCGGATAAAAAGTCCCGCCGTAAATTAAAACACGGCGGGACGTCTCTACGTTTTTTCCAGTTTACAATCAAAAAACGACCTTCCCCTACTTGGGACTCTTCAATTCCAGGAATGCAGTCGGCAGGCCTTCCGATTTAACAGCAACCACGCTATTACCCCCGTTCCGTTTGATACGGATCAGGGCACGACCATTATACGCCTGTACTTTACGACTACCGGTCGAAGTTCCTAAATTGCAGATCAGGCTGCCATCTCCGGCAATCTCAAACGTAATCTGCTTTTTGGAGCTGAGACAACGGATGCCGTTTTTATCGATCAGTTGTACCTGTACCAAAGCCGTATCTCCCTCTTCGGAAAGCAAGCTCACTTGGCAAGCGGCTTCTTTATCCCATTTAGCAGTCTGGTATTCCTGACGAATGACATCAGAAACCTCCTTCTTCTCCTTTTTCTTTACACCGACAGCCCGTATTTCGTTCATGCCTTCCTGATAAACACAATTCCAGCGCAACCCGGCAGCCGGGTAATCCTGACTATTACGCCGTTTCACACCCTGGCTCACACCATTGACAAAAAGCTCCACTTCGTCGCAGTTAGAATATACCAAGATTTCCTTGCGGTCATCTTTTCCACCCCAGCGAACCGGCCAGGTATGACCGTAGATATGGATCATCGGCTTCTCCGTCCAGTAAGACTGGAACACATAGTAGCTTTCTTTCGGAGTAAAATCGCGTTCAACCACCCCCTTCTGATTGACATAAGGGACAGGATTGTCGGGACGGACCGGAGTCGAAAAATCTTTAAAAGGCCAGTAGGCTGTACCGGTCAGCCACGGCATCGTCTCCTGCTCTTTCAGATGCCAGTCGATCAGACGGACCACATAACTTTCCGACCAATCGCCATCGCGCGAAGCACGTGGAACGCCACCATACAAGGAAGCATCGCCGGCACGTTCATCACCGCCCTTTCCTGCCTCGATGTTCTTCAGATTATAAAAAGCATCTTCCGAATGACGACGGGCATGGCTGTCACCTCCCCACTCTACATGCAGGAAGTGTTTTACCTTCTGCATCTCCTGTTCTGAGATCGATTTATAATCGGTAAAGACACCCCGATACCAACCAGCCCAGATAGAAGGTGAATAGACATCAACAATATCATTACAAAATTCACACCGGCGGATCGCCGTCATACGTGTGTCGTCTAAACGGTGCGCCATGTCGTGCAACTCTTTCATGAAAGCACGGATCGCACTCTTGTCGAACGTATTGAAATCGTTAGGCCAGTCATTCTCATTACCCAACCCCCAGATGATGACAGCCGGATGATTATGATGCTGGACGATCATATTAGCAAGCATCCGACGGGCTTGTTTTTTGTAGACATCGCCTCCAAGACCGCCCCGACACCAAGGAATTTCTTCCCATACCAGAATGCCCAATTCGTCGCAAAGGTCCAGAATGATTTCAGATTGTTGGTAATGTCCTAAACGGATAAAGTTCACGCCCATATCTTTCATCATCCGCATTTCACGACGCATCATATCTTCCGTCATGGCTTGTGCCACACCAGCGTGATCCTCATGGCGATGCGTACCTCGCAACAGCAAACGTTTGCCGTTCAGGAAGAATGGACCTTTGTCCTTAAACTCCGTATGGCGGAAACCGAAGCGTTCTTCCGTCGTGAAAGTCTGATCCGGTGTCTTTACAGTCAACTCGCAAGTATAGAGTTGTGGCACATCCACGTCCCACAATACCGGATTCTTGATCTTCATCTCTGCTAAAAGCTGGTCACCCAAAGGAAGTATTCCTTCCAGTGTTTTCGAGAAGACTGGTTTACGGTCCACATCGTAAACGGAAACGGTCACATCCGCCTTCCTTATATCTTCCGGATTATAAAACGAAGTTTTCACCTTCAATATACCTTCTTTCAAGTTAGAAGAGAGGGAAGATTCCAAACGAATCTGTTCAAAAGAAACTTCAGGCAGGTACACCAAGTTCAAATACCGGTACAGACCACCATAGATATTGAAATCAGCCAGATCGGATGGTATCATTTCCAGATCACGTGAATTATCGCAACGGATCGACAAAGGTACTTTCCCTTTGAAACGTTCCGCATCTTTACTGCCGAGAAATGCTTTTACCGCATCCGTAATATCGACATTCCAACTGTCATAACCGCCAACATGGCTACCGACATGAGTCGTATAGACATAGACATCCGTCTTCTGTCCCGCCCCGTCGAAATCGAGTACGATCCGCCCGTTCCGATAGGGATTGTCTATCGCCAGCAAAGTTTTATACCATCCCGGACCTTCATAATAATTCACGTCCGGATCAACAGCATCTTCGGCATTAAAACAATGAGGTAACGTAACAGGCTGCCAGATGGGAACCGCCTCCGAACTGCCGGGTGCGGCAGGACGTACAGCCTCCCAGATTCCCCCCAAATCACCTTTCAGATATTCCCAATTGTTCGTCAGCCGAATCTTATTCATAGCAGGCACTTTCGCCACAGCCGACAGAACGGACAAACACAATAAGCATGCAACAAACAAGTACTTCATATTCTAATATTCAATTTAAAATTCAATTATTTTTACAAGAGAGCAGTTCCTTCTTTTTCCAATTTGGCTTTTCGCAACAAGGCTTCCAGATAGTAATAATCCGCATATACGATCGGCACATCCACTTCCGAACCATGAGTCTTGGAACCGGTACTATGCAAAAGCAGGAAACCACAGTCTTTCCCTACACTTGCCCGATAACGGTTCGTCAGGTTTTCCAATATCCTATCAGCCCTATCCACATATCCGGTTCTATTCGTTTCATCATACATACTCAACTCGTAAAGAGCAGAAGCCGTAACGGTGGCCGCCGATACATCACGCGGCTCGTCCGGTATTCCTGGAGCATTATAATCCCAATAAGGTATCAAATCGTCCGGCAATGTAGGATTGGAAAAAATATAAGAGGCAATTTGTTTGGCACGTTCTAAAAATTCAGGCAATCCAGTTTCTCGATAGCACATCGTATAGCCGTACAATCCCCACGCTTGTCCACGCGACCAAGCCGAAGCATCGGAATACCCCTGGTGGGTGTTTTTATGCAAGACTGCGCCGGTCAACGTATCATAGTCGATAACATGATAGGAACTGTAGTCCTTACGAAAATGATTCTTCATCGTAGTACGGGCATGGTCGACTGCAACCTGGTAGAAAATGGAATCGCCATTCGTACGGAAAGCCCAGAAAAGTAGTTCCAGATTCATCATATTATCGATGATTACGGGATATTGCCATTTATCCCTGTTATGATCCCAGGAACGGATACAACCCACTTTTGGATTGTAACGTCTGATCAGGGTGTAGGCAGACTGCAACAGAATATCCTTATAACCAGAATCCTGAGTTAACCGATAACCGTTACCATAGCTACAATACATTTTAAAGCCCATATCGTGGGTACTCCCATTCCATTTCTCCTGTTCAAGCAGTTCAGTCTGTTTCCTGGCCTTCTCCTTCCAAAAATCATCTTTAGTATATTCATACATATACCAAAGTTCGCCTGGGAAAAAACCGCTTGTCCAATCATGGGATGCCACCATGCGCAGGAAACCGTTCGGATCGATATTGCGAGGATTGGCAAGCAGCTTGTCCGTACTTTTATAAACCGAATCCATTTCCACGAATGCATGTTTCAACTGTATATCGGCAAAATCAAAATTCGAACTGATAATATCCCTCTTGTCCAAAGCACAGGAACTACAGACAAGCAGAAAAACAAAAAAAAGAATTTTCAGTTTCATTTTGTCCATTTTGTGTTATAAGAAGGGGTATGAAATCATCAGTCATTCCATACCCCAAGATTATTTAAACCTACTCAAAAATTTTCTTACAAATTCGGATTGATCAATGAATCATGCTCCGGACAAGGGAAATACAACCGTTCTTCCGTTACATTCTTCACCTTTTCAGGAAAATTTTTCTGGAAATATTCCTTCATTACCGTCAGATAAGTGCCCCAGCGAACCAAATTGAAACGATAGATCCGTTCGTGTGTCGTCTCTAACGTCCATTCTTTTTGGATTGCCTGACGGAAAGTCTCTTTAGACAAACCGGACAAGTTATCCAAACCGGCACGTACACGCAGTTGATTCACGGCATCATAAGCTGCAGCCGTCGGACCATTGGCTTCGTTTTCCGCTTCGGCAAAGATCAGCAAGACATCGGCATAACGGATGATAGGAATGTACATATCCGTACGCTTGTTACGCTGTGAGAAATTTTCACGACCTCCATCACACCATTTCTTTCCATGTGGATACGGACTACCGAAATTCTCAGTCGTATAGGTTTTATTATCAACTGTACTGACAATTTCGGTCAAGAAGGTAGCGGCTTTCCGTTTATCCTTATCATCAAATTTATCGATATAGGATTGTTTCGTATAAAAGAATCCCCATCCTGATTCGGACCCGATACTGGTCGGACGCCACTCGGCTCCACACTGGTTATCTCCTAACCCATCTGCAAAATTCAGGGCAAAGATCGATTCTTTGTTATACCGATTGTTGACCAGCCAAAGATCGGCATAATTTTCTTCCAGCTTAATACCGTAAGTAGCGGCATTATCAATGACTTCCTTCGCTTTGGAAGCCGCCTTCGCCCACATGGTATTGTCTTTAACTTGTTCACCGGCCATCGTGATATAAACCCATGAAAGCAAAGACTTGGCGGCAGCGACAGTCGGACGTTCCGTTCCAGAATCCCATTTTACGGGAAGATTGGCTTCTGCATATTCCAAATCTTCAACAATCTTATTATATATTTCTTTAGCCGGTGTCTTTGTCATGTTATTCGCACTGGTAAAGTCATTCACCGGCGTGTCCAGATAAATAACATCATTAAAGATACGCACCAGATAGAAATAGGACATCGCACGCATATAACGGGCAGCTGCGACATAACGTGTCTTGACCTCATCCGAAACTTTCGAAGCATTCGGAACTTTCTCGATCATGATGTTAGAAGCATTGATACAAGCATAAAATTGCTGCCAGGGCTTATAAAGGCTCTCGTTATCGCTTTGCCAAGTCAAAGAGTTCATTTCATCGCGAGCCACATTATTGGCTGTAGCACTGACAACAGCATCAGTCGTTGCTTCGGCTATAAAGTTAATATGACGTTCGAAGTTGTTGCTACGCCAATAAGACAGCGATCCCATCAGCAGCATATTGCATTCAGCCTCCGTGTTCGGTAAGTTTTCAGGCGAGAGGAAATCTTTCGGCTCTTCCGACAAGAAAGACTCGCAACTACTCATCAATAGCATCAGGGAGCACACCCCTGCAACTGCTTTATATATATATGTTTTCATTTTCGTCTTTATATTAATGGTTCAATTATAATGTAAGATTCAATCCGAAGGTATAAGAGCGGGTTGCCGGATAACTACCACCGTCAAAACCTAAGTTATAGTTACCTGTACGGGAACTGACTTCAGGGTCATAACCGGAATAGCCGGTAATTGTAAATAGGTTCTGTCCGCTCAGATAGAAACGTAAGTTAGAAATGCCCCATTTGGATGTAACTGATTCAGGAAGAGTATAGCCGAACGTCAAATTTTTCAAGCGAATATAAGATCCATCTTCCACAAAACGAGATGAAGATGGACCCACACCCTTGTTAAATGCCTGTTGCGTATTCGAAGTTCCTTCACCTCTCCAGGAATCCTTTACAAACGCAAAAGCATTTCCGGTATTGTTCGAGTTGCTCGGTAATTCGCTGAAAGTCACTTTCAACAAATTATAGACATCATTGCCATAGGTTCCCTGAAACATAAAGCTCAGATCAAAATTCTTATACGAAAAGTCATTACCAATACCAAAGATAAAGTCCGGGTTGGCATTACCGATGATCGTACGGTCTTCAGTCGTAATCTTGTTATCACCATTCAAATCCTTGAACTTCACGCTACCGACATCATCTTTTGTCAGCCCCAAAGCCTTGGCTTCTGCCTCATTCTGATAGATACCGTCAAAGACATATCCGTAGAAGTTCCCCAACGGCTCACCGACCTTCACAATACCAGTTTCATTGAAACCAGCTCCCAAAGCACCTCCGGAACCATTTGTATAAAAGTATTCATCATCGCCAAGGTCAAGCACTTTTTCCCGATTCAAAGCGATATTCAAAGAAGTAGACCACTTGAAGTCACCCACTAAGTTTTGTGTATTCAGAGAGAATTCCCAACCTTTATTGGATTTACTACCGATGTTCTGTGTCTGTGAAGAATAACCTGTATAGTACGGAAGGATCTTGTCATAATGCAGATCGACTGTCTTTTTATAATAATAATCCGCAACCAAAGATATACGTCCGCCCAATACGCTCAAATCAATGCCTATATCCGTCTGTTTAGTTGTTTCCCATTTCAAGTCGGGATTCGGTACACGACCTGGAACAAGAGCCACTGCAGAACTTCCGTTCAGGACATAACTGGTCGTACTGAAACTAGCCAACGACTGATAGGCTGTAATCGCCTGGCTACCTGTTTCACCATAGCTGGCACGCAGTTTCAGGTTCTGTATCCAAGAAATGTCTTTCATGAAATCTTCCTCACTGATACGCCATCCCAAAGCAGCAGAAGGAAAATATCCCCATTTATTATTCTTCGCAAACTTGGAAGAACCGTCAGCACGGAAACTAACAGATGCCAAATATTTACCTTTATAAGCATAGTTCACACGGCCCAACCAGGAAGCAATGGCAGAATGGTTTCCACCGGAAGCGACAGACAACAGACTGCTATTGGCAAGTCCCATATTCCAATAACCAAGCGATTCGATGTCGAACCCTTTACCACTGCTGTTATTGTTGAAATAATCGGAAGCCTCAGCAGTAAAACCGGCAACAACATTCAAAGAGTGATCTTTATTAAATGTCTTGGAATAAGTCAACGTGTTTTCACCAAGCCAGTTTGTGGTTTCCTGATCGTTCATGTAAGCATATCCCTGCCCTTTATAAGAAAGAAGATTCTCTCCGGAAGTAAACTGGCGTTGTTTACGGTCGCTATATGTGTAAGTCCAAGCTGTCTTAAATTTCAAGCCGCTCAAGATTTCCCATTCCAGGAAAGCAGTACCCTGAAAATAATTACGGAATTTATCCACAACCTGATCATTAATCAGAGCTACCGGATTATTCATCTGTGCTCCATCCTTTAGCGGACCGCTAAGGCTGCCGTCTTCCTTGTAGACAGGGACCAATGGCCCAAAACCTAAAGCAGAGAACGTGACACCACCACCATCAGAACCGTTCATCTGATTGACACTGGCGTTGGAAGATGACGAACGGGAAGCATTGATAAGAGCTCCGACCGTCACCTTCTTTCCCAGTTTCTGTTCGATATTGGCACGTATGCCGGCACGATTGAAATCAGAGTTCTTCACAATACCCTGATGCATCAAGTAGTTACCAGACAAACTATAGCGTGTCGTTTCTGTTCCGCCACTTACAGACAACGAATGGCCCGTGATAGGGGCCGTACGGAACACTTCATCCTGCCAGTCGGTATTATTCAAGTTATTAGGATCTATCCACTCCGGTATTTTCAATGCTGTCGTAGGATATTTCTCCTGTGCTTCTTTCAATAAGCCATATAGTTCCTGACCATTCAGCATATCCATTTTCTTTGATACCTGCGAAAGCGAAACATAACCACTATAAGAAACGGTCGGTTTACCAGTCTGCCCACGTTTGGTCGTCACCATGATGACACCATTCGCTCCGCGGGAACCGTAAATAGAGGTAGAAGAAGCATCTTTCAATACTTCGATAGAAGTAATGTCATTCGGGTCTATCAAAGAAAGATCACCACCGAGAACACCGTCAATCACAACCAACGGAGCATTTTCGCCTTTCAAGGAGTTACCGCCACGAATAATAATGTTAGGCGATTCACCTGGTGCAGCCACACTATTCTGTACCATCACACCGGCCATCTGTCCTTGCAAAGCCTGATCGGTACGTGATATGGACAATTTTGTCAGATCATCGCCTTTCACAGAAGAAAGAGCTCCAGTCACGTCACTTTTCTTTTGTACACCATAACCGACCACTACCACTTCGTCTAATGCTTCGGAATCTTCTTTCAGAATAATGTTCAGAGGAGCATTGCCTTTTACTTTTACTTCCTGCGATTCAAATCCAATGTAAGAGATAACCAATGTACAACCGGCAGGAGCTTCAAAAGAAAAGTTTCCGTCTATATCGGTGACGGCACCGATAGTCGTACCTTTTACAAGGACATTAACCCCTAACAGAGGTTCACCATTCGAGTCTTTTACCACCCCTTTCACAACAGATGACTGCAAGACTTCATTCACGATAGCCGAACTTTCTGCATTCGCCCTGCCAGGCAGAGCAGCCGAAGTCAGGCACAATGTCATGCACAGAGCACAACCTTTCATGTACGTGTAATTCATAATATTGTTATTAAGATTGAAACTTTTTGTGTTTTTCTTTAGTTGCAAATGTATGAGATGGAGGTTTCGAACTATTTAAAATTTATCTCTTTTACTTTAAAATTCAGCTCTGGCAAAAATTAAAAACCCGCATTCAAAGCGGGTTTCAGAAAATAGATACAATATTGAAAGAAAATAGATTCATTTTTTAAACCGTTTTCATAGCCACAATAACGGATGTCGGATCGGCAAGTTACGGATTACCTCATCGTTTGTCGGAAAATGTTCCAAACTTTTCCAAATTTCCAGATAAGTCCTATTAGAAGTGTTACAAATACTGAATAAAAGGGCAGGCTGGGCAACCGGCCATTCATCCCAAAACATGACATCTTCGGCAAAAGGCCAGCTCGATTTATCTGCTATATACGGGAACAGCCAAGCAACCGCCTTTTGCATATTGCGACCGTCGTCCATCGAGTACTGCCACAAATCATCTTCCCCGTCCGAAAGAATATGGCAGATCGTAGCCATGGCATCCAGATTGAACAAGGAATAGCCGTACGGTTTCGTCCGTTTCAGTTCAAGCGGAAAACTGCCGTCCTCCGCCATCTGTGAAGGAAGCAGAACAGACCTGTAACGGTTCCGGCAAAAGTCGAGAATCTCCTTATCGCCGGTATATTTAGCAAACTGGGCTACCTGCATCACCCAACAAGTTCCATGATTGTTTTTAGCATTCATCTCGTCTACCCCGTAAGGATGCGTTGTCAACCATTTCAGATAATCGGAAAACCAAGTACGGCTACCAGCCACATCCTCGACAGCAAGAACGCCGGCCTCTTCCATCCTGATAAGGGATTGCACGACCTCCAGGAGATGGATCGTATCGATGATACCGATCCCCCGTCCTGTCACGATCCCTTTGATCGCCTGCGCGTATTGCAGGTCTGGATTCATCCGAGTTTCGGGGGCGATGAACCAGGCGCGGATATGCTTAACCGCTTGCCGAATATATTTCTCGTCTTTCGTCACCAGCCAGGCGGAGGTCAAGTCGCCAACCAGCGAACTGAAGCGGATCATGGCATGACGGTGAGCAACAAAGTTATCGGGATTTGTCTGCCCATCCCGACGTATATAGGCACTATCCGGATTTATCGGATTGGGCCACCAATAATCGCCTTCGGAGTAGAAATCATGAATCCCTCCGGCACTCCTTTCCGCTCTATATGCAGTAATGGTCACAGGTTCTTCTGCCAAGGCTTTATCTCCACGAATAACAATTTCAGTTCGGAGTAAATCCGTCACTTCTTCCTTTAAAGAATGGTCTCTCTTGCATTGGCAAAATAACAAAAGAATAACATAAAGTAATAATTTATACATGATATAGATTTTTTTTATTTTGTTGCACATATTCGGTCGGCGACATGCCGTACATCGCTTTGAAACAAGTAGCAAAATAAGCATGGGAATTGAAACCGATATTGGCAGAAACTTCAGATATGTTCATATCCGTTTCCAGCAGCATTCTTGCAGCAATCTCAAGACGTTTGTTACGGATCAAATCCACCGGCGAAAGGTCGGTTATCGCTTTCAGCTTCCTATAGAAGTTGGCACGTCCCATACCGACTCCTTTACATAGAATCTCCACATTCAACCCCGGATTGGAAAGATTCTGCTCAATCACCCCGAACAATTTTTGCATAAATGTATCGTCCGCCGATGTCGTCTCGAAACCCAATGACTCCAACGAAAATTTTTTCCCATACAATTCCTTCAACCGTTCACGAGAAGCCAAGATATTCCGAATACGACACAGCAGGACCTCCATATTGAAAGGCTTCACGATATAATCGTCCGCACCACACTGAAATCCCTCTTTGATATGCATCACCATCGATTTCGCCGTAATGATGATAACCGGGATATGTCCGGTCCGCAAATCCTGCTTGATCTCCGAACAAAGTTGCAAGCCGTCTTTTTTCGGCATCATAATATCGCTTACCACCAGATCCGGCAAGGTTTCTGCAATTTTATTGAAAGCATCTACTCCGTTCTCCGCTTCAAGCACATCGAAATAAGGTTCGAGATGTTTGCAGATATACCGACGGACATCCGGATTATCTTCGGCCAATAACAAGGTATAACGCCGACCGGAAACAGGCAGCTGTTCCTGCATATTGTCAGGGACTTTGGATTCATCCTCAGCTACTTCAATTCCTCCATAGGGATTCCTCGCAGAAGAGTCATCTTCTGCAAATTGCTCATGAGCATATGCTTCGCGGTTTACCGGAATCAAGACACGGAATACAGCCCCTTTTGGTTTGTTGTCTTCTACCCATACAACCCCTTTATGCAATTTCACGATAGAGAGTACCAGACTCAACCCTATACCAGTTCCAGCCGTATTCGACTCACTTTCATCCGTTCCCTGGTAAAAAGGGGAAAATATATGAAACTTGTCGGAATCGTCTATCCCTTTCCCTGTGTCTTCTACAGACAGACAAACATATCGAGAAGTCCCCCGAACTTCCCCACTTATCCTGCCGGGAAATTGCTCCTGCAATCCGGCAACTGAGAACAATTGCAAACGAATGGTTATCGACTCATCCGGAGCCGTATGTTTGAAAGCGTTCGACAAAAGATTGAAAAATACCTTCTCCAATAAAACACGGTCGAACCACGCATCTATTCCCGACTCATCGGATTCCAAACGAAAGGTAATCCGTTCCTTGACCGCAATCTGATTAAAGGCAATATATATCTCCTGCGTAAACAGATACAGATCATTATGCGAAACACGTAGTTGCAGGTTGCCACTCTGGTTCTTCCTCAGATCCATTAACTGGTTCACCAGCAACAAAAGACGCTGGGCATTTCCATAGACTAGACGCAACGAACCTTTCAGGTTCGGGTTCATATCTACCCGTTGCAACACCTCTTCCAAAGGAGACAGGATCAACATCAACGGTGTACGCAATTCGTGCGAAAAATTGGTAAACATGCGTATTTTGGACTGATGGAACTCCTCCTGCCGCTGCTGCTCCTTCTGCTTTTCGACCAGGTCCTGTTCCAGCTTACGCTTCATATGCAGATAATACCAGACCACATAAAGGATGCCACCTATAATCAACAGATACAACATATAGGCATACCAGGTCTGCCAGAATGGAGTCCGAATATGAATCGACAACGACCGCCCTTCATCGTTCCAAAGACCGTCGTTATTGGAGGCGCGAACACGAAAAACATAATCTCCCGGTTTCAAGTTCGTATAGAAAGCCTCCTTTCGAGAACCAGCATCATTCCAGTCCGTATCATACCCTTCTAGCATATAAGCATATTTATTCTGATTCGGATAAAGATAGTTTAAAGCGGCATACCCAACAGAGAAGTTATTCTGATTATAATCAAGATCTATCGCCTGCGTATAATCAAGAACTTTATCGAGCAACCCCGAAGGGTCGCCAGGAACAACCGGTTTATTGTTAACCGTAAAAGAGGTCAGTACGACCGGAGGTATAAAACGGTTTTCTATCAACCGTTCAGGGTAAAAGGAGACAAGGCCGTTGCTTCCGCTGAAATAGATTCGGTCACCGGGCAATTTGATGCCGCCTTTCATGCTGAATTCATTAACTGGGATCTCGCTTCTACCCATATAATTGGTAAACTGGCGCGATTCAGGATCGTAGGCAGAAATACCGTTACCGGTACTGATCCAAAGTTTCCCGTCGTCTCCGGGAATTATCGAATTGATATTATCGTCGCTCAGCCCCTCGACGGTCGTCAACCACTCCATAATGCCTTTTTCTTCGTCAAAGCGACAAAAACCTCCACCGAAAGTACCGATCCAGATTCGCCCCTCCCTATCCTTTACGATATTACTTACCTGGTCGTTGTATAACTTCCGGGAACCTTCCTCACGAGTATTATATTTTATCAACTTATGCGTATGGGAATCGTAGAGCGCCAGTCCGCCGGTATGCATACCTACCAAATAAACACCGTCCCGTATCTCCAGGAAACTGCGTACACTTGGCAACAAGGCGAAAACTGAATCCGACGGAGCGATCCTGCCGTCCGGAAACACACGGACAATTCCCGTGTTGTCTGTCGTTCCCAACCACAATACACCATCACTGCAACGCGTGATCGTATAAATACTAACCTCCTTATGAAAAGTATAAAAAAGAGAGAATTTCTTTGTCCGGGTATCGAATCGGTATAAAGTGCCTTTCTGCGTTCCGCACCAAACGAAATCACCCTCCACAAACAGAGATTTGATAATATTCCGATCATTCAGAGCATTCGGCCGAGCATCCAGCAGGAAACGTTCAAACATATCTGTATTCAAATCCAGTGAAAGTAGGCCTCGCCCTTCCGAAGCAATCCACAAAGTATGGTCCGGCTGATAGGCCATCGTGGCAAAGATTCCAAACAGCTTGTCTGAACCACCCTGCAAATCGTAAAAAGTAAAACGGCTGTTCAAAGGATTACTGTAACTGACACCTCCAGCGTATGTGCCAATCCATAACGTATTCGCATTATCTACGAAAGCAGAAAAGACGGAAAAATGACTAAGACCTCCTTTTTGTTCGTCAAAATTCGTATAGGTCGTACATGAACCGTCCACCAAATTCAAAAGACTTAATCCGTTAAAAGTTCCGACCACCAGTTGACCATTATAAGTATTAATTGTACGAACCGAATTATTTCCCAGTCTGCCGTTCCAAGCAGTATAATGCGTAACAGCATTTGTCTCCGTGTCGATCCGGTTCAATCCACCCGAACGGGTTCCCACCCACAGACGTCCTTCACTGTCTTCATGGATAGCAGATATATTATTATCCGTTAATGAAAAGGGAGTCGTATTTTTAAAATAATGAGACAAGAGATTCAACTTACTGTCACAGATATAAAGTCCGTTTTGTAAAGTTCCGACTAACAGATTGCCATCATGGTCTTCGTTGATAACCATAATCTGGTCACGTGGCAGTTCTCCCTCCAAGTCGTTCAAGATAAACGAATCATTCTCATAATCATACAAGTATAGACCTTTATTTGTTCCAACCCAAAAACGCTTTTGTCTATCCACATACAAGCTTGAAATCCACGTATGATAAAGGGGAGACTGCTTATAAGCAGCCATATCGTTGAGAGAATATACACGATCCACCCTCAAATCCATCCGGTTCAGACCGTTCATCGTGCCTACCCACAAGTTTCCACGGTCATCTTCAGCCAATGCTGTCACATGATTACTGGACAAGCTTAATGAGTCGCCATTACTATGTTTATACACGACAAAAGAATTACCGTCATAACGATTCAAGCCGTTACGCGTGGCAAACCACATGAAACCGCTCTTATCCTGATGTATTTTCAAGACGGAAAGCTGCGACAAACCTTCTTCCATTTTTAAAGAAGAAAAAGAAAAAGGTGAAACAGCCCCATTCAGCAAGGCACTAAAGCAACAAAGCAAAAGAGTGATCAAGTATGTTTTCCTCATAACGTAAAAGCATTACGCTACAAAGATACGAAAACAGATCAAATGCCCAGTCCTGTCACAAACAGAAAACGTACTCCGTCCTCGCATCCTGTAAAACCAACGTATTTATCCCACTGTTTTCATTATGCAAAATAACATTTGAATGGAATCAGTTGTTTACTTATTAACATATATGCTTTAAACAAGGGATAAATATCCGGCAACCCCTTCCGCACACCGTTCACCATCAATAGCAGCAGAGACGATTCCGCCTGCATAGCCGGCGCCTTCTCCACAAGGAAAAAGACCTTTCAAGGTTATATGCTGGTAGCTTTCCTTGTCGCGCAGGATACGGACGGGCGAAGAGGTCCGGGTTTCCACCCCGATCATCACCGCGTCATTGGTCAGGAAGCCTCTGGAGACTTTACCGAAATGGCGGAAGCCCTCACGTAAGCGGCCGGTGACGAACTCCGGCATCCAGAAATGCAACGGGGAAGCCAGCAGACCGGGCGTATAAGAGGATTCGGGAAGATCGAAAGAGTTTTTCTTATTCACGAAATCAACCATCCGCTGTGCAGGGGCGGTTTGCTTCATCCCGCCGTTCAGCCAGCAAAGTTCTTCCAAACGTTCTTGGAAAGCCATCAAAGCGAGCGGCGAATCCTTGCTGACCGCCATTTCTTCGTGTTTCATCAATTCGGAATAGTCTTCCGGGCGTATCTCCACCACCATGCCGGAATTCGCCCAGCGGGAACCACGATTGGAAGGAGACATTCCATTGACTACCACCTGGCGGGAACTACTTGCCGCCGGGACGACGAAACCGCCTGGACACATACAAAAAGAATAGACTCCCCGTCCGCCGGCTTGCGCCACAAAACTATATTCGGCTGCCGGCAGATAGTTTCCTCTACCCTCCTTACGATGATATTGTATCTGGTCGATCAGCATCTGCGGATGTTCCAAACGGACGCCGACAGCAATGCCTTTGGCTTCGATAGGGATTTGCCGGTCATGGAGGTAGCGATACACATCCCGGGCGGAATGACCGGTTGCCAGGATGACCGGTCCCAGAAAGTTCTCGCCCGTATTCGTTTCGACACCTACGACTTCCCCACTCCGGATGACCAAGGCATCCATTCGTGTCTCGAAATGGACCTCCCCACCACAGCGGATAATCTGTTCGCGGATATTCTCGATCACGCGCGGCAACTTGTCCGTACCGATATGCGGATGGGCGTCCGCCAAAATCGAAGTGCTCGCCCCGAACTGGCAAAAGACATTCAGAATCTTGTCAACCGAACCCCGTTTCTTGCTGCGAGTGTAAAGTTTGCCGTCAGAATAGGCACCGGCTCCCCCTTCACCGAAACTATAGTTGGACTCTCCGTCCACCTTATGCTCACGGCTGATCAGAGCGATATCCTTTTTACGTTCGCGCACGTTCTTTCCACGTTCGATCACGATCGGACGTAAGCCGAGCTCAATCAGACGAAGAGCGGCAAACAAACCACCCGGCCCCGCTCCTACCACCACGACAGGCTTCCCTGCTGATACGTCTTTATATTCCACCAATTGAAATTCTGGTTCATCTGGCTGCTCATTGATAAAAGCACGCAGTTTTACATTCACATAGATCGTACGCTGACGTGCATCGATAGAACGTTTTAGTACCCGAACGGTGTGGATGTACGGGACAGATGTTCCCGTCTCGCGAGCCACCACCTGCTTCAGCGACTGTTCGCTGACTGCTTCTTCAGGCAATATACGGAGTTGTAATTCTTGTATCATTGTTACTTCTTTAAATTCAAACAAAAAATCAAACCGGCTTGTGCCCTGTATCCGCTCCAATCCACTTTGAAAGTCGATGGAAAATCTGGATTCCGACTCTGACACTTCTGCATCACAGCATCCCATTCATAAGCGATACTCATGTTTAATGCAACATAGCGGCATAGGCTAAACTTGATGCCAAAAGTAGGCTCCACAAAGAAGTTCCTGCCGGAAAAAGTATTATCCTTCCGGTATCCAACTTCCGGGTCGGACTCGACGAACAGGCGGTTTATCTCGTTCACCTTGTTCAGCACAAAACCTGTCGAGAGCCCCACATACGGCTCGAATGTAAAGATACTGACTTTTTCCTTCACCAGACAGAAGTGGTAAAAAGCACCGAGCTTATATCCTTTGTTACGCAACTTGTAGTCGCAAGAGCCGGAATAATCCGTTACTCCATTCTTGCCCGCCGTATTCATATAGTTAAAAAGAAATCCCACATGATGGCGCCGCCATTCGACTCCGACACGGGCATCCTGCGTCACATAACCGGGGAAATTATCTGTAACCTGTGCATTGGAAACAGGAAGCATCTGATTTTTCAATATATCTTTCATATCGGACATCTGATACGAACCGTGACCGATATTATATTCGATTGTCAACGACTGAGCCTGCCCGAAACGGTCGAAAAAGAACAGAATGGCTATAAATAATAATACCTTTTTCATATATTCGGACAGTTTTCGAGGTTAAACGAATAATTCGCATTCTTATAACCCCAGTCATCGACGGGAGAAAAACGCAATTCAACCACACGCTCTTCCTGCCCGGCAAGAGAAAATTCCGCAATGCCGTCCGTCACCTTCTCCGCCACGATTTCACCACCATAGACGACATCGACTGCCGAACGGTAAGGATATGTCCAGGACAAGCGTATGCGATCTTCCTTCATATATTCTACCTGCACCTCTGGTTCAGCTTGCTCCAAATCAAGCGATCCAAGCGAACGGGGACGGTCGGCTTCCGACTTGAAATAAATATAGACCTTATATTCCCCCTTCTCCCCAGCATATCGCTTATCGGTATAAAAACATTTGTCGAAATCCGACCTTTGCGTGATATAGGTTGAATGAGCATTCTCGTCAATCGTACTGAACTCTATCTGGTAATGGTCGAATCCGGCACGGAGTGCCCCGTCTACCTCCCAAAATATTTCGATCAGTCCTTCTTCATTCACACGATGCCGCAAAGAGAACTCCGACTCGGTACGCGCGTTTATCTTGAGGGGCCAACTACGCTTTTCCACATATCGCTCGACCCCGACCTGTCCGGCAACCGTCCCATTATTCGTCCGGGCGAAAACCTCGCACGACAACTCATAAGAGCCATTCGGAATCAGATCCACATCCAGCATGAAATCACATCGTGTCCCATCGCTTTCCCATTCCATCTCTCCAATGCGGACGATCTGCTTCTCAACCTCAAATCCGGGCAACGGACTGATTTGGCAAGCAGCATTACCACTATGTTCCACCACAAAGATTTTGTTTTCCCAATCATGGATAAACGGACCATAGAAGTCCACACTCATCGCAACCGAATCAGCCTGCCACTTTTCAAAATCCATAAAATTCTCCCCCAGCCGATACTCGCAGCTTGTAAACAAGAAGAAAACACTTACAAATAGATAAACAACACTTTTATTCATATACATATAAACTTATCCGAACAATTGCCGGAAAGCCTCTTCCACCTTGCGCACTTGCACGATTTGCATCTTGCATTTGGATGTGTCGAAACCTTTCAGGTTATTGTGCGGGATGATAATGCGCGAGAAACCCAATTTTTCCGCTTCTAGGATGCGCTGCTCGATACGGTTCACCGGACGGATCTCTCCCGAAAGCCCCACCTCGCCACACATCGAGATACCCGGCTCGATCGAAATGTCGAGGCTAGAAGAAAGAATTGCACTGATCACCGCCAAGTCGATCGCCGGATCATTCACCTTCAGCCCACCGGCAATATTCAAAAAGACGTCTTTCTGAACCAGCTTAAATCCGGCACGCTTTTCGAGCACCGCGAGCAACATGTTCATACGCCTAAGATCGAATCCTGTCGCGCTACGCTGAGGCGTCCCATAGACAGCAGAACTCACCAACGCCTGTGTCTCGATCAGGAAGGGACGGATGCCCTCAATCGCAGCCGCGATCGCCACGCCGCTCAATCCCTCATGATTCTGCGTTAGGAGTAGTTCAGAAGGGTTACTGACTTCGCGAAGACCATCCTGGCGCATCTCGTAAATACCTAATTCCGCTGTGCTTCCGAAACGGTTCTTGATGCTGCGGAGGATACGATACATATAATGCTGGTCGCCCTCAAATTGAAGCACGGTGTCAACGATATGTTCCAACACCTTCGGCCCAGCAATACTCCCTTCCTTATTGATATGGCCGATCAGAAGAACAGGTGTGCCGCTCTCCTTCGCATATTTCAGAATAGCCGCACTGCACTCGCGTACCTGCGAAACACTTCCGGGAGAAGATTCGACCACCTCCGTATAAATGGTTTGTATCGAGTCGATAATCAAGAGGTCGGGTTGAACGTTCTTGGTCTGTACGAATATCTGTTCGAGATTGGTCTCACAGAGAATGAAACAATCTGGATTCTCGTGCGCGATGCGGTCGGCACGGAGTTTCAACTGCCGACTGCTCTCCTCGCCGGAGACGTAAAGCGTGCGGAGTCCCTTCAACCCCAAAACGGTTTGCAGGACGAGGGTCGATTTCCCGATACCCGGTTCCCCGCCGATCAAGACCAGTGATCCTTTTACCAGACCGCCGCCAAGAACACGGTTCAACTCCCGGTCTCCGAGGTCGACACGCGTCTCCTCTTCAGAAGTAATATCTCGAAGCAGGACGGGACGCACTTTGCCACCATCCGAAACGCCATAAAGTACCCGCTTTCCGACCGGTTCCTTTACCACGATCTCCTCAACATACGTGTTCCACTCCCCGCAGGAAGGACATTTCCCGATCCATTTCGGAGAGTCAGCCCCACAGTTGGAGCAAACATATACCGTTTTTGCTTTTACCATTCTCTTATTTATTAATTACATGGACGCTTTGGAGACATAAAAAACATGCCATTTTTTAAGATTATAAAACTATCAATTCACGGACGAAAAGACGATTTATTATCCGAAAAGATCAAGCGTCAACTGCTTTTTCTCAGCTTCGAGCTTCCTGAGGTGGCGTTTCCCTTGCGGCGTAATGATTTCCATCTTATCGAAGCGGGTACGGATCACCGTCTCGACCGTGTAGCTGATGTTAACCACTTCACCTAGTTCACTCATCTTCCGTTGTATCTCCAGCACACAATCTATACACATACCGCTCTTGAAGGCAATCTTTTCATCGAACATATCTTTCTTGAAATCTTCGTCGCACATGTAAAAGTCGATTGTCTCGCCCCCCTTGTTGTAGATGCCTTTCCAACGGTAACGGGCATCTTTCAGCACAGGTGAGATGATTTCTATCGTTGCTTTGTTGTCTTTAACAGGAGGCAATTCGTCGGAACGGAGGATGTAATAGTCAAACTGTTCGCGTTTGACCTCCAACGATCCCGAACGGCTGCGGTTATTTTCGTTCAGTTCGCGTAAAGTGAACTTTGTCACCTTCGGATAACCGCGTACAGCTTCGTAAAAGTTCGATTTGCATTTACAAAAACGCGGCGATGCGCTGAGCAGTTCCACCAACTCCCGCGTCACGGTAATACCGGGCATTTTTTTTCTCAAATTACTACGCAATAAGGCAATTTCGCGCTGCATCTTTTCCTCGTCGGTCACCGAACGGTCCACAACCGGTTGTCCACCGACCAAAAGGGACGGACGCGTCCATACCTGCATGAACAAGTTAAGAAGAACAGAGATCAGACGGCTGTTTTCACCTGCCACCGACCAGATTTCGCGAAAGCCCTCCTGTTGGGCAAAAGACTCGCAATAGACAGTCATTTTGATATCCAACATGTCTGCTAACGTCCGAACAAGCGAGAGTACCTCCTTTTCTGAACGATGTTTGATCATGGCATCCATGTAGTTTGACTTATCATTGAAGTAGTACCGCAGTTCGAGTTTGTTATCAAACTTTATCATGACTTACTCTGTTTTGGTTTTTCGATCGAAGAACGGGTTTTTCGAGGACGCGCTTACCGGAATCGCCATCACACATTTGCAGTCGCCCAACATTCCCAAACGCTGTGCAGCCATACCGGCACTGAACATCACACGTGTATCCAGGCGCAAATCCGACGCCGTGGCACAAGCCGAACCGACCGCAATGCCCAAGTCCACCGAATTAATCGCACAAGGGACGGTTTCCGGCTTCTCCACACAAGTCGGAAACCCGCAGTGCGCGCAATTCAAACCCTGAACCTGCTGGCGTGTACCAGCAATCATGATAGCTTCAGCCTGAAGAATATTGTCAGCATCACGCAAAAAGAATTTTAAACCGGTTTCGCCGGACATGATGACAAGCTCTTCGGAAAGGCGTTTGATATCTTCATCCGTCACCATCGCCACTTCAATAATATCGATGCCTTTCCCTTTCGGAGCTGTCCGAGCGGCTGTCATCATCTGACGAACAGCCTGTAACACATACTCGTGTCGTATTTCTCTTTCGTTCTGTATCATTTTATATTGGTTTAGCACGAACAAAGATAATAATTACTCGTTTTATAGCTCAAGATTTGTCATCTTTTCTGTAACATCAAATGGATAGTCGGGGTATTCGTAAATACTGAAACGAGGTTCAGTCCTCCCCTCGGAATAATTCCAAATACTAATATACTCCCGCACATCTTCACCCATATCCTGTAATTGGCGCAGGTAGGCGGCGACGGACTTGTTCTCGACGATGTAGACTTCTCCCATCCGATCGATAATCGGACTGTGACGGCGTCCGGTGTCGTGGTCGAATTTCAGGATACGCTTTCCCTCTGTTGTCAAACCGACCATCTGAAAAGTCATGCTTTTGCCGATGGCTGGAAGATTCAACACACTGCGATCGGTGGCAGCAAAAAGAAGACGGTTCTCTTTCAAAAAACCGGACAATTTCTTTCCTAAGGGTCGCTCATAGCGGATCAGCCGATACAGTTCCTTCTGCTTCTCTTTGGGGATAAGGCCGAAAACTTTCTCTTCTTGCTGTTCCTGTAAAGAACGGCTATTAGGAGCGAACACGGCATAGTTCTCGTGAAAACCCTTAACCGAAAAAGTGTAATAGCACACCACCCCCATCGCATTCAACGTCTGACGAAGTTTTGCCGTATGTCCACGCCGAGAAGCGGCAACGGTGTAGACCAACTGGTTGGTGATGATCCAACCGGCGGAGAGAATCGCCTCGATCGCCTTTTTTGCTTCCGGCGTGACCTCCAATGGGGATTGAAAATGTGTCTGGATAATAAACTGCGTAACACCGACACGTGAGGCTTTATCTTTGAAACTCCTCAAGATACCGACTAGTTCGTCCGTGATTCTGAGAGGCAAGTAGGCAAGCAGGCGAGACCCCAAGCGGACCCGTTGTAACTCAGCGAACTTCTCCCCTTCGGGACGACTCTCGTTGGCTTTTCGTTTCCGGACCGCCATCTTATAGACAGCATCAAGTATGTTGCGGAGCGTCGCGTTCTGACTCATCAACGCGTCGCCTCCAGTAATCAAGATATCCCTAAGCTGCGCATCCTCTTCAAAATAGCGCATCAACCGACGCAGTTTCTTATCCCATGTTTCCTTTGGTTTCAAAGATTCGAAATCAAAATTCAAGCGCTCGCTCTGGAAATCATACATCCGCTGGCAGGAAGCGCACAGCCCGCCACAGGCACGCCCCATCGAATCGGGGATCAGGATCGCCACCTCCGGATACCGGCGGTGTATGTTGTGTCCTTCCGGCAACAACCATCCTGCAGCATTCGGCTGTCCGGCCACGACTATGTCTTCTTTCTCCCACGCCTTGATCCGGCCATATGTATCGACCAGTTCTTCCGAATAAAGGATATAAGAGCGGATGGCAGCGTCGTCATATCCGCTTGTATTCGTGTTCAGCAGGGAAAGGTAATAAGGAGTCACAAAAAACGGCATGCCTTTCTTACGAGCACGTGCCAACAGGTCCATCGTTCCAGCCGACAGGGAACCGCCAAGGAAATAGTTCAGTTCCGTCGGGCTTTTGAAAGCCATCGCAAGATGGAAACGGCCGGTATTCCACCATTCCTGCACTTTGACGTACTTCTCGGTATAGCTCATCCCTTCCGTAAACTGGAACCGAGAGGTCGGGGCATGACGCCGTTCGATCTTACGTATCAACCCGGCAATGATCCGCTCCTTGTTGGAGTGACGGATCGCCATCACCTCCTCGTCCAGCCCAGTCGGCCAACGGTTCATCTGCCGTTTGACAAGCGAACGGTCCGGAACGATTTCCTCCGGCTTCTCCAGCAATTCGAATTGCCGGTACAGGTCGATAAAGAAGTCCGGCGAAACATCTTCCTCCAGCTTCCCGGCCAGGAACTGCCACAGGCAGGTAATCGTCCGTACCGGCATCTCCTCACCTGTCGAAAGCTCGAAGACCATCATACCGTCATGTTCGATCAACAGAAGAATACGCTTCGCCACGGCATTTCCCATATTGCTCCCGCCAACCGTCTTGTCGATGCGGGAAAAAACAAAAGAGCGCAAGGCTTCTTTAAAAAGCGCTGCGCTCTCACTCTCTTCCGCCATCGTTACCAGTTGGGGAAAATCTTTTTTAAATACTTTTGTCAATTGCGGAATGTCGTACGATAGTAATCTTCTTTTAATCATAAGCAA
This sequence comes from Parabacteroides sp. merdae-related_45_40, assembly GCF_001915675.1. Classification (NCBI taxonomy): domain Bacteria; kingdom Pseudomonadati; phylum Bacteroidota; class Bacteroidia; order Bacteroidales; family Tannerellaceae; genus Parabacteroides; species Parabacteroides sp. merdae-related_45_40. Next base: position 30,099 of record NZ_MNQY01000037.1, read on the forward strand.
ATACTTTTTAGGAAGGGTTATTGAATGTTATTTTGAAGTCATTTGTCTACAAATATAACATTTTTCTCCCATCATCAAAAGCGTGCTACTTATAAAACATCTTAAAAGTCTTGCGAATCACAACAAAATGACAAAACAAGGAACCTATTCGCCACCTTTCTGCTACTTCCGCTTCATCTTCACTTCATACAGGTCGTGCCGGCGATCTTTCAAGTTACGGACACTTCCGTACGTATGCAATTCGTTCAGCAAATCGAGATCCACATCCGACACCAAGATCATTTCCGTATTCGGGGTCGCCTCCGCCCTTTTCCCGTCTGTCGGGAAAGCAAAATCACACGGGGTGAAGACACCGGACTGCGCATACTGGATATCCATGTTATGGACACGGGGCAAGTTACCGACACTACCGGCTATGACGACAAAGCATTCGTTTTCGATCGCACGTGCCTGCGCACAAACACGGACACGCGAATAGGCGTTCTGCGTATCGGTAAGGAAGGGCACAAACAGAATCTGCATCCCCTGGTCCGCCATGATACGCGACAGTTCCGGAAATTCGACATCGTAGCAGATCAGGACACCGATCTTGGCACAGTCCGTTTCGAAAGTCTGCACCATCTTACCGCCGGAAAGTCCCCAGCTCTTCGCTTCATCGGGCGTGATATGCACTTTCTCGTACGTCTCATAACTACCGTCGCGGCGACAAAGGAAACCGACGTTGTACAACCCGTCGTCTTTGATCAACGGCATGCTCCCGGTAATGATATTGATGTTGTAGCTGATCGCCAAGTTGATGAAGCGGTTCAGCATCTCGTCCGTATATTTCGCCAGCTCGCGGATCGCCTCCGACTCGCTCATGTGGTTGAACTTAGCCATCAGAGGGGCATTGAAGTATTCGGGGAAAAGGATGAAGTCACTCTTATAGTCAGATACGGCATCCACGAAAAATTCCACCTGTTCGAACACGTCATCGAGCCCCTTGTAAGGTCGCATCTGCCACTGGACAAGACCGACGCGGACGGTCGTCTTGGTCGAAACGATTTCCGGAGTCGGCTGGTAATAGATATTGTCCCATTGCAGCAGGGTTGCATAATGTTTGGATTCCTCATCGTTCGGCAAATAATTCGTCATCACTTTACGAACATGGAAATCATTCGATATTTGAAAAGTCAGCACCGGATCATAAATTTCTCTTTTACGGACCTTATCAATATATTCCTTCGGGCGCATCGTATCCGCATATTTATGATAATTCGGGATACGTCCGCCGAACATAATCGCTTTCAAGTTCAGGCTTTCACACAATTCCTTCCGATAATCATACATACGCCGTGCCAAACGCAGGCCCCGGTAATCGGGATGGATAAAGACCTCTATTCCATACAGGATATTGCCTTTTGGATTATGCGTATTAAAGGTTTCGTTTCCAGTAACAAAGGCGTAAGTATGGTCGTTCTTTACCTTGTCGTAATCGACGATGATAGACAAGGCGCACCCCACGATCTTATCATCCACGACCGTAACCACCTGCCCTTCCGGGAAAATAGTGATTAACTTCTTGATTTGCTCACGTGTCCAAAACACATCCGAGCCGTCTGAATAAACTCTTGTAAAAGATTGAGATAATTGTCGGTAGTCCGCCATCTGCAAAGTACGGACCTCTACTTTGTTAATCTTAGGAGCATGTTCCATTTCTCATTTCAATTTTTAAGAACGATGCAAAAGTATAAAAAGTTTCATCTGGATGAAACAAAAATTCCATGATAACCAAAAAGACGGATGCAAACCTTCTACATCCGTCTTTTCGTCTAAAAGCTTTAGCAACCACCGCCCAACGCCCGGTAGAGAAGGATCTTTTTCCGGCAAAGATCGGTGATGATGTCGATACGTTCCAATTCGCTATCCAGATAACGTTCATTGGCAGAGAGCACTTCGAGGAAGCCGACATAATTCAATTTGAAAAGTTCATTGGCATTGGTGACCGAACGTTGGTGAGCTACGGTCTCCACTTCTTTCAGGCGGACACGCTCCACTTGGTTTAGACCGGCACAATACAAATCCAATACTTCCGTATAGGCCTTCAAGGCCGTTTCGTGATATTGCGACAAGGCAATCCGTTGCGAAGCACGCGCCTCGTTCCACATCGAACGAATCTGGTTCCGCTGGAAGACTGGTGCAGTAATTCCTGCTGCCAAATCGTAAACCAGCGAAGCAGGCGCTGTGAACCATTTGCCAAGATCAAAGCTATTGAAGCCACCTCCCGCACCCAACACCAACGAAGGATAGAAGGCTGCTTTAGCCGCCATTACATCCGCCTTTGAAGCCAGCAATTCCATCTCGGCGGCCCGTACGTCGGGACGTAAGGTCAGCATGTTCGCCGGAACACCGTCTGATAGCGGGAAAGGGATCTGACGCAGCTCTTCAAAACTCATACGCCTGATTTCAAACGGAAAGACACCTAACAGGCAGGCTATCGCACGCTCTTTCTCCCCGATCAATTGATCATTTTCCAACAGTTTGCTTTCTATCAGTAGCATACGGGCATGAAACTGGTCGACAGCCAACTGTGTCTCGGCCCCCTCCTTCTTCAGCTGGCGAGTTAGCTCATACGAACGTTTGGAACTGATATGGGCTTCTTCCAAGACATCCCGACGCTTATCCAAACCGATCAGTTCATAATAGTGGACAGCCAATTCGGATATCAGGACCGACTGCGCAAAACGGGTTGCCTCAACCGAAGCCATCCAACGAGCTACAGCCGCCTGTTTCTTACGTGTCAGCTTCCCCCATATATCCGCTTCCCACTGGAAATTCAGGAAAAGTCCGAAATCACGGTAAGGGTCCGGGATATGTTTGTCTTTCGCCAAGGAAGGAACATTAGTCTCGCTATTCCCCACTCCGTCCATCGTATATTCGCCGAAACGGTTGACCGAAGTCCCGATGCCGAGGCTAACTTCAGGTAATAGCAAGCCTTTTGCCCGTTGCAGGTTGGCCCGGCTCATTGTCACCCGTTCCATGCTTTGCTTGAACGAATAGTTATTCTGCAAAGCGACCTCCACATATCCTTGTAAGATGGAATCCTGGAAAAACACATTCCACTCCAACGGCTTTACAAATGCAGTGTCATAGGTATGCCCATCTCCTTCTGGCAGTACGGCACGTTCCCCATCCGGAGAGAGCTGCGGAGCCTTGCAAGCTGTAAGGCCGATCGCCGCCCACAAGCCAACTGTAGCAATTATCTTAAAACTCATATTCTTCTTCATTTGCTTTTTGTTTCTTTTCCTTTAAGTAAGTTGCCAACGATTCAAATATCACATAAAGCCCCGGTATCAGGAAGATCCCCACGAACGTACCGATCAGCATACCTCCGGCCGCCGCCGTCCCGATGGAACGATTGCCCAAAGCACCAGCGCCACTGGCTACCGCCAACGGGATCAAACCGCTGATAAAAGCAAAAGAAGTCATCAGAATCGGACGCAAACGGCTGGTTGCCCCTTGGATGGCCGCTCCCATAATGCTAACGCCTTCCTTGCGGCACTGGTTCGCCACCTCGATAATCAGGATCGCATTCTTACCTAAGAGGCCGATCAGCATCACGAGTGCCACCTGAGCATAAATATTATTCTCCAGTCCCACCGCATATAGTAAAAGGAATGATCCGAACACACCTGCCGGAAGCGAGAGGATAACCGGAAGCGGCAGCAAAAGGCTTTCATACTGGGCCGCCAGAAGAAGATAGACAAAGACCAGACAGATCGCGAAAATAACCAAGGATTGTCCACCGGATTCTTTCTCCTCACGGGCAACGCCGGACCATTCTATATCGTAGCCTCTCGGCAACACTTCGGCAGCAATCTCCTCTACGGCTTCCAAGGCTTCACCCGAGCTGACTCCCGGTGCTTGTTCACCGGTAATCATGGCCGAAGTAAACAGGTTATAACGGGTAATCTGACTCGGACCATACACGCGCTCCATTGTCATGAAGTTGGAATACGGAACCATGTTCCCCTCTTTATTTTTAGCATACAAACCGAACAGATCCTCCGGATTCATACGATATTCGGGAGCAGCCTGCAACATCACCTTGTACATTTGCCCGAAACGGACGAAGTTGGAAGAATAGAAACTCCCGACATAGGATTGCAAAGTTTCCATCGACTCGTTCACATCAATTCCCAGTTTTGCCGCTTTGGCCAGATCGACCCGCAACAGATATTGCGGGAAGTTCGGATTGAAACCGGATGTGACACCCGACAAACGAGGATCGGCATTCAGCTTGGCCACAAACGATTTGGCCACTTCGTCCAACTCGGCAAATGTCCCGGCAGTCTTATCCTGCAAACGAAGTTCGAAACCGCTGGCATTACCGAAACCGGGAACCGTCGGTGGAAGGAAGAACTGGATATCCGCATCCTTGATATGCGACACGCGGTCAGCATAGACGCGCATCAGTTCCTCGGCCGTCTGCTCGCGTTCGTTCCAGGGCTTCAAGTTGATCATCCCCATGCCAAAACTGGCTCCTTCCGTTTCCGTCATCAAGCTGTAGCCTGCCAATGTGGAAACCGTTTCCACTTCTTCCAACGGCAACAGAGCGGCCTGCACTTTGCTCAAAGCGGCTTCCGAACGTTCGAGGGTCGCTCCGGGAGGTGCATCGACATTCACATAGATCATTCCCTGGTCTTCATTAGGGATAAAACCCGAAGGCAACACAAACGTCATACCCCATGTTGCCAGACAGAAAATAATCAACGACGCATAGGTCAGGAAACGCCTGTTCAAGAACAAACGCAGATTGATCTTATAACGGCGTTCCAGATGATCGTAGCGCTTATTGAATCCGTCGAAGAAACGCGCCAACAAACTTTTCTTCACCTTTTTGTCATGCGAGACAGGCTTCAGCATCAAGGCGCAGAGCGCGGGAGACAGCGTCAAGGCATTCACGCCCGAAATGACAATCGCCACTGCCAGCGTCAACGAAAACTGACGGTAGAAAATACCGACCGTACCGGACATAAAGCCTACCGGGACGAACACGGCAGACATCACCAGGGTAATGGCAATAATCGCCCCGCCGATTTCACGAATGGCGGCTTCGGTGGCTTTTGCCGGTGGAAGTTTTTCGTTGTGCATCTTCACATGTACCGCCTCCACTACGACAATGGCATTATCGACCACGATACCGATTGCCAGCACCAGTGCGAACAGTGTCAGCATATTGATGGAGAAGCCCAACATCTGCATAAAGAAGAAAGTCCCGACAAGCGAAACAGGAACGGCTATCGCCGGAATCAACGTCGAACGGAAATCCTGCAGGAACAAATATACCACGATAAACACCAGCAAAAAGGCTTCCAACAACGTCCGGAGCACAACCGAAATCGAAGCATCCAGAAATCGCGAAACATCGTACGATATATTATAATCCATTCCGGGGGCAAAACTGCTTTCCTTGATTTCCTCCATCTTGGCTTTGATATTTTGAATCACCTCACGGGCATTCGAACCCGGACGCTGCTTGATCATGATAGAGGCGGAAGGCTTGCCGTCGGTCATGGAAATCATATTATAGTCTTCCGAGTCGAACTCAATCGTCGCCACATCCTTCAACCGGAGAACCGAACCGTCCGGTAACGCCTTCAACACGATCTCGCCATATTCTTCGGGAGTGCTGAACTTCCCGCTATATTGCAATACATATTGCAACTGCTGCGGAATCTTATCCGAACTGATACCGGTCTTCCCAGGAGCAGCTTCGATATTTTGCGAACGGATAGCGGCGGTCACCTCCTGCGGTGACATATTATAAGCTGCCAGCCGGTTGGGGTTCAGCCACACGCGCATCGCATAATCGCGGCTACCCATGATCTCGACAAAACCGACACCGTCGATTCGCTTCAGCTCACGCAGGATATTGATATCGGCAAAATTGTACACGAACTTCTCGGTATGCGAACTGTCCGTACTCATGATGTTCAGATACATCAACATACTGTTTACTTCTTTCTCGGTAATCACACCGGCACGGATCACTTCTTCGGGAAGTTCATCGAGGACTGTCGTCACACGGTTCTGCACATTCACGGAGGCGACATCCGGATCGGTTCCTACCTTAAAATAGATCGTCGTCAGCGACATACCGTCGTTCGTACAAACGGTCGTCATATAGGTCATTCCGGGCACACCATTGATAGCACGTTCCAAGGGAGTCGCCACAGTTTTAGCCATCACATCGGCATTGGCTCCCGTATAACGGGCCGTCACCGTAACGGAAGGCGGAACAATATCGGGAAACTGGGTAATCGGCAAAGAGGTAATAGCCAGCAAACCCAGAAAAACAATCACAACAGAAATGACACCGGACAGAATCGGGCGTCTGATGAATATTTCAAACATACGGCTTACTTATTATTTTCGACTTCATCAGACAATTCCAATTGTTTACGGACCGTTTCGGCATCCACAATCTCAGGCGTAATAACCATCCCGTCACTCACTTGCTGGACTCCTTCATAAACGATCAGCGTATTGTCAGGCAGGTCTTTCGTTACATAATAGGCACCGTGACGAGAGAGTGGTTCGAAACTGCGGACACTCACTTTGCCTTCTTCATCAACAGTATACACGTAAGTAAAATCCTGAATCTCGAATGTCGAACGTTGCGGGACCAGTATCACGTCTTCCATTTCTGTCAGCATACGGATTTTACCCGAAACACCATGTCGCAACAGGCGGTCCGGATTGGCAAAACGCGCACGAAAAGCAATGGAACCCGTACCACGTTCAAAATCACCTTCTACGGTTTCGACCGTTCCTTTGTACGGATAGGTTGTCTGATCCGACAGGATCAATTCCAGATTGTTATACTCCGGCTGTTCCACTCCGCTCAACTGCGTACGTTTATATTCAAGATATTCTTTCTCGTTGATCTTGAAATAGGCAAACATTTCCGAAACATCCGTCAGGGAGGTCAACAAGCTGGACGGCGTGACCAAGCTACCGACCTTAAACGGTATACGGTCCACATACCCTTCAAAAGGAGATGTGATGGTCGTATAGGAATAATTCGTTTCCGCACGAAGCAAACGCGATTTGGCCTGCTGTACCCGCAAACGGGCGACATCGGCTTCCGCCAATGCCTGTTCCAAGCGGATCGGCGAAATGATGTCCTTTTCCACCAAGCGCTTTACACGGTCCGCTTCGACTTCCGCCATTTTCAACTCGGCCTGCACTTGCTTATAATTGGCCTGCGCCTCTTTGACCTCTTCATACAGTTCGGCAGAGGAAAGCTTGAACAAGACCTGTCCCTTCTTCACGTGCTCTCCTTCGTCAACCAAGACATCTTCAACGAACCCTTCCACTTTCGGTTTAACCTCCACAAACTGGACAGCCTGCACATCGGCTACATACGATTGAGCCACTTCGATACTCGTAGCTACCAGCTTCACCACCAGCGTATTGTCTTTACTTCCGGATTTTTTTTCATGACTCCGGTTACAAGAGGTAAAAAAGCTGGCTATTAAAAACAAAAAAGGTAAATAGTTAAAAAATAATCTTCTCGTCATAAATCGTTTCTGATTAGTTTATTTTTAGGTTATAATTATAAACATGATAAAGCGTGCAATATCAGGGATACGACAAAGCCTTCCGCATACCGGCACAACATACCCATACACGCTCTGAAAAATAAAAAGAATCGGATAAGACCTAAATCAGATAGGAACAAAACCAGACAAAACTCTGGGTTTTATGAAGTTGATAAAATATAGGCAAGAATGCACATTGCTGCAATTCAAGAGAATGAATCAGCTCATGCACATTTATTATAGTCAGCCAGTCGGCTATAAAGTCTGCAACAAACTGTTGGATTTGAATCTGTTCCTGCCGGACAGTACGCAACGAGGCATTATCGTCGAAATCAAGTACATCATGCACTCCATTCTCTACCACCTCGATGGAAGAACTTGGGAAACCTTCCAGAAAGAAATCGCTGCCAACTGAATAAAACGGCATAAAGACCAACATGATCATCAAAATCACACGCTGGTAAAACTTTATCTTTTTATCCACGGTAGTTACTAACATTCCTTCCCTAAAAAACTTTTTGCAAAGATAAAGAATCCATATCTTATTTCAAAATACCGTTAATTAATCCCATAAAGAAAAAGTCCCGACGATAATAAATCATCAGGACTTTGCGGAGAAAGCGGGATTCGAACCCGCGAAACCCTTTAGGGGTTTACACGCTTTCCAGGCGTGCCTCTTCAACCACTCGAGCATCTCTCCTTTTCGGTTGATTATGTATATCAAGAAGCAACCTGCCTCCATAAAACGTAAAAAGCAGCTTTTGCTGCTTTCAGCGGAGAAAGAGGGATTCGAACCCCCGGAACCTCTCAGTTCAACGGTTTTCAAGACCGCCGCAATCGACCACTCTGCCATCTCTCCTTGTCTCTAAGACGGGTGCAAAAGTAGATGGTTTATTTGAATTATGCAAGTTTTTCATTTCATTTCTTTTCACTTTTTTCGTATTTCATTCCTCCATTTCTGATTCTCAGACACATAAAAAAATCCGATTCCTACTACTATGCACAGGAATCGGATATAAATTATGTATAGAGAAATTAAAACACTCTTTTTAGAAAACAAGCATCTGCCTATTTCGTTTGCAGACAGCTTGAATGCAAGACCATATGAGCCTTCTCCTGCTCAGTCCTGATTGACCCGGCAGCCAGAATAATAGTTATGATCAAACCGATACAAGCCACTATAGCAATCACTTCCGTACTTTTGCGGGAAAGATACTCCCCTATGTTCTTTTCCATGCGTATTACTTTTTTAATGAATAATCTGCTGACCTGAAATGTGTGATTCAAAATTAAGAAGAAAAGGAAAGCTAAGGGAGACGGTGAATAAATAAGTGGACAGACAAAACACTCAAATATCTATTTAACAACAAGATACAAATCTTTTATATTACTAAAAAAGTGGATCAAATATAAAAGGATTAATGAATTTTCCGGACTAAATTCTCGAAATCATCCCTGGAAACGCATGCCTTGTTCTTTACTTTTGCCCGATAATTATAGATGGTATTCACCGAATAGCGAAGGAATTCGGCTATCTGAGAACTATCGTTTATCCCCAAACGGATCAACGCAAAAATACGAAGTTCCGTATTCAGCAACTCGTCCCTTTTCAGTACCACCTGCTCATCTTCAAGCAAAAGTGAATTAAATTGTGTCACAAAATTCGGGAACAGATGGAGAAATGCAGTATCAAAATTCTTATAAAGTGCATTCAGCTCCGCCTCCAACCCCTTTGACGATCGGGTAACTTTAACCAGTTCCCCGATCTGTCCGGAAGAAACCATTTTATAAACCATACGGCGATAACCGTCGAGTTTATCGATATAAGAAGAACACAGACTCATGAAACGCCCGATATATTCCTCCTTGATCCGGTTGGATTCAGACAGTTCGAGGTTGGCGGACTGCAAACGATCGTTCATCTGATACAATTCGCCGTTCAGCACCTTCAACTGCTCGTTTGTCTCCTGCAAATGATTGCGGGCCTCCGCCAGTCGCTTCATCTGCCGATATATATAGACGATGGCAGAGATCAATAACAAGGTAAGTACACTGATCAGCGTCAGATATGTGACCAGTATCCGGTTCTTCCCTTCTACCGTAGCCTGGTAGTTCTTATCGATCAACGAAAGGATATCCGCACTCTGCCAACTTCTCGAGCGGGCACGAAACCGGTTCGTCTCATCCCAAGAAAAACGGATATAATGATAAGCACGCTCGATATCGCCATCTTTAAGCAATAAATCAGCCAACATCCACAAGGAAGCATGATCTGTGATAGCCGACTGAATATCCGACAAGGAAGAAAGGGCCAAATAATACTTTTCTTTTTCCCGATCTTTTTTCTGGCGGTAGATCATCGCACGCTGATAAGAAGTAAGTGCATATTCAGGAGTTCCGAACGGAATTTTTGCCAAACGTGTATCATTGATCCGAAGGGCTTCATCAGTATGTCCGTCAGCCCTCAAAGCCAGTTCCTGCAACTCAACCCGCTTGCCGGCACCTTCCGGCAACATCATCGCTAAAGAATCCCGATAGACGAAAGATTTATCTTCATAGCGGCGTATACTTTGCGGATCACGGGAATTACCGGAGATCTCCCTGTATACCTGTTCTTTGCAGGTGTAATAATCACAGGTAAGAGAAGCTGGCAAATCTTCACGGCGGACTTCCTCCAATACATCGATCGCTTCTTGATACATGCCAGTTGCAGCATGCAGGGAGGCTAACAGCAATTTACTTTTGTACTCCCGCTCCTGATCACGCAAATTACGGGCGATCCTGATATTTTTGGTCAGATAGAGGACAGCCGAATCGCACATATAAGATTTATATTCCCGATAAATGCTATCGTTGAGCTGGTAAGCGGCAATAGAGTTCGGAGCTGTCTTGGTTGCTTTTCCTTTCAATTCACGGATCCGGGCTTCTCTCCTGTCTTTATAAATCTCATGCTGGAGAATCGTTTGATCCAAATTGACTAATAAAGAGTCGAGGTTACTTTCCGCAAAAACCATATTTGCAGTAAAAAACAAAAACAGAATTATCCTGTACCTCTTTCCCATTTCGACTCCAGCTTATTTCCGGCAGACAAATGTAAAACAAAAAAGCTTTCCTCCGGACGAATAGCCGGGGAAAAGCTCTTAAATACATAAAAACAATCTGATATCATGTGGTAACATGTGCTTGTTTCTGCTTTTTCTTCGCCAGGAAATTATGCGCCATCATCGGGAAAAGCTCCAGAAGCAAGACCTCTTTTTCGTTCTCAGCCAATTGGACACCAACTTCTTCTATTACGGGATTCTCCTGCATTTCATAATCGGAAGGATCATAGGGGACCTCATCCCGCGAACCCGTAATCTTCAAACGAAATTCCGGGTCAATCGGAACCGGCGTCTTTCCATACTCTCCTTTTACCAGAGCGACGAATTGGTTGGACGGATTACTGTACATCGGACGTCCTTTCAGTTGATCCAACGCGCACGATACTGCTTGAGCCCCGATGATCTGGCTTGTCGGCGTTACCAAAGGCGGCAAACCTGCATCCATACGCACCTGGGGGATCAACGACATTGCTTTTTCCAACAAGTCCAACTGTCCTAATTGCTTCAACTGAGCTACCATATTCGTATACATTCCTCCCGGTATCTGGGCCTTCTTCACCAGTTCATTCGGTTCAGGGAAACCAAAATATTCTTCTATGGCACGGCAGAAGATAAGCAAATCTTCCTCTTTGTCTTTCCGGGCTGCGTCGATCGCATCGTTAAAAAAACGGTCGATCTCAGTCGGTATTCTGTCTGTCAAAGGATTAAACGGCTTAGGTAGTTGTTTTGCCATATCGAAAACAGACAACTCTTTGCGGATATCCAACAGATGAGCATTGATTTTCGCGATCGCCTCCATATTGATATCCAGCTCGATCCCCATTTTCTTACAGAACACGTACACCAGTTCGATTGCCGGAGCAGCCGTTCCACCGGCGAAATACCAGATATTGGTATCGACAACATCCACCTCGTTGACAATAGCGGCCAAAACCGAAGCCAGACCATATCCTGGCGTACAATGAGTATGAAAATCTACCGGAACTTTGAGATGTTTTTTGAACAAACGTACTATTTCAGCGCTTCTTCCCGGTGGAATCAGGCCACTCATATCCTTAATCGTGATCATATCGGCTCCTAAAGCCTCCATTTGAAGCGCTTTATCCAAGAAGTATTCATTTGTAAAAACAGGCTTATGCAACGGATGCCCGTGTAAAGCTGCGACAATTCTTTCAACAGCCGAGTGATACGGATCAATCGTGTAACAGACGGCACAATCAGCCATTCCTCCGAAGCGTTTTACATATTTGACTGTCGATTTTATATTCTCCACATCATTCAGCGCATCAAATATGCGCATGATATCCAATCCGGATTCTATAGAATTGCGACAGAAGCCTTTAATAATCTTATCGGGATAAGGATTGTAACCAAACAAGTTACGTCCGCGTGAAAGGGCCGTCAACTTAGAGGTATTCCCTACCGAAGCTTTTATTTTCTCCAGCCGCTCCCAGGGATCTTCTCCCAAATATCGCATGATAGAATCGGGCACGGCACCACCCCATATTTCCATCGCATAAAAACCGGCTTCCCTATAAAAAGGAAGCACTTTGTCTATCTGTTTTTGTGACATTCGCGTTGCAAAAGCAGATTGCTGACCATCCCGGAGAGTCAGATCCCGAATCAAAAGTTTTCGTATCATACCTAATAATTTGTTTAGACCGTTTCAGACTTAAATCTATCTTTATAACAAAAATTAAACTGTTTTGATTGGAATTACCGGGTTAAGAATAGCAAATGTTTATGAAAACGACCTTACCGACTTATCTTTTTAACATTCTCTTTCCAATAAAGAAGGAAGCGATCATGCCGTGGGAGGATACACAAGGTAATCCACTGGATTATAATCAGAAACAGTGCATAAAATCTCCTCAAACAAGGCAGATAAACAGCTCCACATCCCCGTTCCGGTTTCACGAAGATCCGGGTCTCCACCTCCTCCACACCCGGATCTCCCATGCCCTTCCACCCGGGTCTGAAGAAACTTTTCAAGTTGTTTTTGCCTAAAAAGTAGCTTGTCTTCATGAAAAAATGAGCCTCTTTAATCTATTTTGTATCAGCTTCAGACCATATCCTTCATTTGATAAAACATTGATATATAATGCCTTATTACTTTTTACCCATGATAGTTATGATAGATGAATGATAGTTAAAAACAAGAACTATCATAGAATAACATACTGTTTTACAAGCACATAAACTCAATTATGATAGTATGATAGTTGTTTTGCTAAAGACTTTATATAGAAATGCCCGTACTAAAGACAAGGACTGATTGCCTCTATTTGGAATAATAAAATAAAAACTATCTTTGAGAATTCATTACAATAAAATCAAAAGACAAATGGCAATCTCAAGTATACCATCTGACATATTCCGAAAAGCAGAAGAGACAGATATCGAACGAATCTGGCAAATCATCGGACAAGCAAAAGCCCAAATGCAACGCCTTGGAAGTCAACAATGGGACGAGAACTACCCTGCAATCGAACATATCCGTCAAGACATACAAGACGGAAACGGATACGTCATTTGCCGGGAAGACCGGGTTGTTGCATACGGAGTCATTTCATTCGAAGGTGAACCTGTCTATAAAGATATAGAAGGCAAATGGTCGAACGATCTGCCTTATGTCATCGTCCACCGCCTGGCCATTGCCGACGAGATGAAACGGCAGGGCATGGCAAAACAGTTTATGTTGCAAGCGGAAGAAGTAAGCCGAAAGAAAGGTGTCTACAATTTCCGCGTAGATACGAAATATGACAATGCTTATATGCTTCGCCTGATCGACACGTTGGGATTCAAATACTGTGGCGAAGTGTATTACCGGAACAACAGTGCAAGGAAAGCTTTCGAAAAGACGATCCGCCCTTACTCCCACCCGATAGGCATTTCCGATTATACGATCCGGGAAGCAACTTTTGAAGATGCAACCCTGATTTTCGAAGCGATTGATAAAAACCGGGAAGATCTGCGCATCTGGCTGCCTTTTGTCGACGGGCTCAAGGGTGTTGCAGATGAACAAGGATTCCTGCAATCCGTATTAGCTGTCCCTTACGAACAGCGCGATCCGGTCTACATTTTGGAACAAGGGGAAGCTATTTGCGGGCTGGCCGGGTTTCACTTCTCCGATGCCCCTAACCGGCGAACGGAAATAGGCTACTGGCTGCTTCCCGCCTACCGGGGAAAAGGGATCGTCACGAATACCGTCCGTTATCTCTGCCAATGGGCCGTGCGCGAACGGAACATGAACCGCATCCAAATCCGGTGCGCCGTCGGCAACATTCCGAGCAACGCTGTCCCGAAGCGATTGGGATTCACACTGGAAGGTACGGAACGGGAAGGCGAATTACTGACTTCCGGTGAATACGTGAATGTTAATGTATATAGTATATTAAAGAAAGAAATAGAACAATGGAACAGGAAATCCAATTAAACGAGCACAACAAACAGGAATATCCTCCTATGCATACGGCTGAACATATATTGAACCAGAC
>NZ_MNQY01000038.1:0-43652 GCF_001915675.1 Parabacteroides sp. merdae-related_45_40
GTGTTGGGGTGTTTGGGAGCCCTGTTGACACTCTCGGGGTACGGGGATACGGAGAGAGACATGACGGGAAGCGGAAACAAAAACAGCAACTCCCCGTCGTTGCCGGCTGGGGGTTGCTGATGTATGCTGCGGTCTCCTGTTTCTGTTAGCGTGAGGGAGGAGGATTAGAAACGTCTTTTCTTACGAGCGTCGCGTGCGGCGGCAGTCCGTTTCCATGGGCGGTCGCTGTCGCGTTCGTCTTTGCGGAAGGTGCGGTCCGAACGGTCTCCACCTCGGCGTCCACTGTCTTTGGAACCCCGTTTGCCTTTGTAGCCGTCATCGCTGCGCCGTCCGCCGTAACTGCGTTTGCCACCGCGTCCGCCTTCTTCTTTTTTGCCCTGTGCAGGTTCGACGGAGATGCGCCGTCCGTCTACTTCGAACCCGTTCATGCTGTCCATCACGCGCTGGGCTTCACCCTCTTCCACTTCGAAGAAAGAGAAGTTTTCGCGCAGGTCGATCTTGCCGATGCGCACCTTGCCCGGCACACATTTGTTGACCAGTTCGATCAGCTGGTTCGGATAGAGGCCGTCGGCCTTGCCGAAGTTGAGGAAGAAACGCGAATAGCCCTCTTCGGCCGCATGTGCACGGCGTTCGCCCCGTTCGCTGCGAGAGGAACGTTCGTCTACCTGCTGGATCTCGTCGGCATCCTTGTAGTAATCGATCATACGGTTGAATTCGAGCGAAACGACACGTTTGATGATGTCTTCCTTGTCCAGCCATTCCAACTTGCGGTAGATTTGGGGCATCAGGGAGGCGATCTCCTCCTCGTTCACCTTCACCTTTTCGATCTGGTCGACGAGGTTGAAAAGCTGCTTTTCGCAGATAGCATGTCCGGTAGGCATTTCGCCTTTCTCGAATTTTTTGTTGATGATCCTTTCGATCTCGCGGATTTTGCCTTTCTCCTTCACGTGGCAGATGGAGATGGAGATACCCGTCTTTCCCGCACGGCCCGTACGGCCACGGCGGTGCGTGTAGGATTCCACTTCATCGGGCAGGCCGTAGTTGATCACGTGTGTCAGATCGTCCACATCCAGGCCGCGGGCAGCCACATCGGTAGCAACTAAGAGTTGGATGTTTTTGACGCGGAACTTCTGCATCACGTAGTCGCGCTGCGCCTGGCTCAGTTCGCCGTGCAGCGAGTCGGCGTTGTAGCCGTCCTGTATCAGTTTGTCGGCGATCTCCTGCGTCTCTTTGCGGGTACGGCAGAAGACGATGCCGTAGATGTTCGGGTAGAAGTCGGCGATGCGTTTCAGAGCCAGGTACTTGTCGCGTGCCTGTACCATATAATAGATATCGCGGATGTTCTTGTTTCCTTCGTTCTTGTTGCCGATCACGATCTCCTTCGGATTCTTCATGTACTTCTTCGTGATGTTGGCGATCTCTTTCGGCATGGTGGCCGAGAAGAGCAGCATGTTGCGGTTCTCCGGCACTTCGGCGAGGATGGCGTTGATGCTGTCGGTGAACCCCATGTTCAGCATCTCGTCCGCCTCGTCCATGATGACGTTCTTCACCAGGCTGAGGTCTACCGTCTTGCGGTTCATCAGGTCCAGGAGGCGTCCCGGAGTGGCTACGACCACGTGCACGCCACGCTTCAGCGTCTTGATCTGGCTCTCGATGCTGGAACCTCCGTACACCGGGAGAACCTTCAGGTTGTCGATATACTTGGAGTAGTCGTTCAGGTCGTCGGCGATCTGTAAACATAGCTCACGAGTGGGACAGAGTACGAGTGCTTGGGGGTGGTATGTAGTCACATCGATTTTTTGCAGGATCGGAAGGCCGAAAGCGGCTGTCTTTCCCGTACCTGTTTGTGCTAATGCAATTACGTCGTTGTCATCTCCCAGTAGGAAAGGAATCACTTCCTCCTGTACCGGCATGGGCGATTCGTAGCCCATTTCTTGAATTGCCTTCAGTATTGGTGCGGCAACTCCTAATTCTTCAAATGTTTTCAAAATGTGATATATGTATATATAATAAATTCAGAGTGGGGACAAAGGTACGCAAATAATTTGGATACCGGTTAGTTTAGTATGATATCTTTTAATGTATCGCGCTCTTTTTCCGTGAGATGCAATCCTTTCGACAGATATTTGTCGGTCGAACCATATTCTTTCTTTATTTTATGGAAGGCCAGATCCAGCCATGTCTCGTTTGCACCGAGCAGCACGGTGATGGTTTCCTGGGCGTCCGTATTGAGGTTGCGTGCCATATAGGCAAGGCTGCGCAGGTCTATGTGGTTGTTGGAAGCCATATAGTCTTTCATGATCGTTTCTTCCGGCACATCGAGGGCTGTCAGCAGCATGGCCGTCAGGAAGCCGGCACGGTCTTTTCCCATCGAGCAGTTCACGAGGATCGGGTAGTTGTCCTTGTCGAGAAAGACTTTCAGGGCTTTGCCGAATTGTTCGCTGTTGTCCGTCACATAGCTGATATAGGTGTCCTGCATATACACGAGCCCGTCGCCTTTGCGTATGCGTCCTTCTTCCAGGCGTCGGGTGATCTGTTCTTTGCCTTTTACCGGGATCGGGATGGAGATGATGTTCGCCCCTGCATATTTTTCCGGAGCGAGGGCTATTTCGTCTTCTCCCCGTAGGTCGATGACAGTTTTGATCTTCAGGTTATCCAGCCGGATCGTGTCGTTGCGGCTAAGTGCCTTGAGCTCGCCTGAGCGGAATATCTTGCCCCAGCCGGTCATACGGTTCCCGTGTTCGCTGAAGTAGCCTCCTATGTCGCGCAGGTTCTGGACGCTGTCCATCTGTACCGAGCGGGCGCCGACAGTGCGGTAATATTTGTCGTTGAAAGACAGTAGGAAATATTTGCGGGTGATGTTGTCGTTCGTGATGTAGGTCACTCTCCCGTCATTGATGTCGGCATAGCTGCACGGTCGCGACATGTCGAAGGAGTTGGGGGTGTCGGATACATAAAGTTTCATCGTCCCGTCGGTATGGGGGTCTGTTTCCCATTTGATAATATAGTTGCCGATGTCGTCACGCAGGCATATGGCACGAATTTCAGGTGCTCTGCCGGAGCTGCATCCTGCCAATAAGGCCACACTGGTGAACAAGAAAAGAATCCGTTTCAATATCATACTTCTACTACTCATGCAAAGCAAAGATAGTGAAAAACACGTGTCTTTATACCCCTTTATCTTCCCGGTTAATGATATTTAAGACTGGGAGAGGTAGGAGGTTGCGAATTCTTTAGAAATGTAATTGTCGTAGCTGCGGCAAACCTCGGTTGCCAGATCGATCCCGCACCGGATGATATTCGCCCATGTCTCTTTCGGGAGGGTGGCGAGGTCACGGTGACGGACATTATTTTTTAACAGACCGTAGAGGATGCCAGCATTGAAGTTGTCGCCGGCTCCGATCGTACTGACCGGGCGGATGGAGGGCGAGTCGAAATGAAGGCGCAGGTCGCCGTGGTAGAGGTTCACGCCTCCGGCTCCGTGAGTGGTGATGAAACGGTCGCAGTAGAAACGGATATGGTCAGTGTAGACTTTTTCACTGTCGGCCTCCCCGAAGATATTGAGGAAGTCCTCGTCCGAGCCGCGTATGATATCGGCATATTCGAAGTTTTCGAGCAATGTCGGGGCGAGGTGTATCGCTTCATGGGCGTGCGCCTTGCGGAAATTCGGGTCGTAGTAGAGGATCGCCTTGCGCTGGCGTGCATAGTCGAGAAATTCCACCATCCGTTCCCTAAGCGCCGGGTTCAGTGAGTAATAGGAGCCGTAGATGAAGATGTCGTCTTCGTTGATCTCCGGCAGGGGCACGTCGAGGCGTTGCTTCGGATAATCCTTGTAGAAAGTGTAGTCGGCATTGCTGTCGTTGTCCAGGAACGCGAGCGAAATCGGGCTTTTGCCATCCGGGAAACGGTCGACGTAGCGGGTGGAAAGGTTGTTTTCCTTCATGAAGTCGCGTATGATGTCGCCGACATGGTCGTTTCCCACTTCGCTGATGAAAGAGACAGGTACACCCAGGCGTCCTAACGAGATGAGGCCGTTGAAGGTCGATCCGCCGGGCACTGCCGTATGGGGTCGGTTGTTCCTGAAGATGATGTCGAGAATGGTTTCCCCGATGCCGATTACCTTCCTCATGCTCTTTATTTGTTTACGGTTTTACACTGTTCGCGGCTTTTCGAACCCAGGTAACCGCCGTGATGCCGTTTGGCATAGTCGGGATAGCCGAAGTTGATGCGTTTCATGGTGCCGACTACCAACAGGTCGCCTATCACCGTCATGACCGTGGTCGATGTGGTGGGGGTGAGGCCTAAAGGACACACTTCTTTCGGCGCACCGGTCGGCAGGCAGATCGTCGCTTCGGCTGCCAGCGGGCTGTCGGGGTTGCCGGTGATAACGATAAACTGCATCTCCGGTACGAGACCGCGTGTCAGCTCCACCAGTTCGAGCAGTTCGCGTGTCTTGCCGGAGTTGGAGATGAGCAGCATAACATCGTTCTTGCGGACGATGCCGAGGTCGCCGTGTTGTGCTTCGCTGGGATGCAGGAAGTAGGCGGGCGTGCCGGTCGAACAGAAGGTGGTCGCGATGTTCATGGCGATCTGTCCTGCTTTTCCCATACCGCTGGTGATCAGATTCCCTCCGAGTTCGTGTACATGTTTCACAATGAGTGTCACAGCCTCTTCATAGCCGTCGGTTATCGGAATATTGCGTACTGCTTCAGCTTCCTGTTGCAGAATGGATGAGATTGCTTCGTTTATCATAGCCTTTAAAATGATTCTATATGGTGTTATGAACTTAACAAAGTGCAAAAGTATCTATTTTAATGATACCTGCACATGGAATGACCTATATTTTTGTACTTTTGTGCCTCCTAATGAATGGATCATGGAAAAAGATTACTTCTCACATATTTTACCGAACGGTTTGCGTATCGTACATCTTCCTTCTGCATCCCCGGTGTCGTATTGCGGGTTTGCCGTGAATGCCGGGACACGGGATGAGGAAATGGATGAATTTGGCTTGGCTCACTTTGTCGAACACATGATATTCAAGGGGACGGAAAAGCGTAAGTCCTGGCATATCCTGAATCGGATGGAGAATGTGGGAGGGGAGCTGAACGCCTATACCACAAAGGAGGAGACTTTCGTCTATTCTATTTTTATGGAAGAGCATTTCCGGAGGGCTTTCGAACTGCTGTCCGACCTGGTGTTCCATTCGCAGTTCCCGGAGCAGGAGATCGAGAAGGAGGTGGATGTGATCCTGGACGAAATCAATTCATACGAGGACAGCCCTTCGGAACTGATCTTCGATGAATTCGAGAATTTGCTGTTCGACGGACATGCGTTGGGACATAACATCTTGGGGGACGAGCAGTCGCTGCTCGGTTTCGGCAGCGAGTCCGGCAAGTCGTTTATGAGGCGGTTCTATGCCCCCGAAAATATGGTGTTCTTCTCGATGGGCCGGATTCCGTTCAAGAAGATCGTGCAGATGGCGGAAAGCACCCTGTCGGATATCGCTTTCCCGATGGCGGCACGTAACCGGACGGCACCCGGCGAGCTCCTTCCCGTCAGCCGCCAGATACACAAGGATACCCATCAGGCGCATGTGCTGATCGGGGGACGGGCATACAGCATGCACGATGAGAAACGCCTGCCGTTGTTCTTGCTGAATAACCTCTTGGGAGGGCCGGGCATGAACAACCGTTTGAATGTCTCTCTCCGGGAAAAGAACGGGCTTGTCTATAACGTCGAATCGAACGTGACTTCTTATACCGATACGGGGCTGGCAAGCATCTACTTCGGGACTGATCCGAAGAACAAGGAGAAGGCGATCAGGCTTGTTTACAAGGAACTGGCGAAGCTGCGTGAGGTGAAGCTGACCGCGACCCAGTTGGCGGCGGCCAAGAAGCAGGTGATCGGACAATTGGGCGTCTCCGGCGATAATCGGGAAGGCTTGTTTTTGGGGCTGGGTAAGAGCTTTCTCCATTATAACCGCTACGACACCCTGCCGGAAGTCTTCGCCAAGGTGGAGAAGCTGACCGCCGGAGAGATACGAGAGGTCGCCAACGAGATTTTTGCACCTGAACGGTTGTTCAGTCTGATCTACCAATAAGAAGCGTTTACCAGCATTCCGCCTTGTCCTTCAGTTCCGGCAGCTTGTTCTTGTCGAACACAGGGCTCTTGATCCCGCTACGTTTTTGAGCAATGTAATCGTGCAGCAGCAGGAAGGCCTGTTTGCTCAGCAACGAGATGGCGAACAGGTTGCAGATCGTCATGAAAGCCATCGTGATATCCGCCAGGCTCCAGGCGAGTTCCAGACTTGCTAGCGCCCCGAACATCACCATACCGCCGACCGCCAGACGGTAGATATAGAGCACGCTTTTTTTCGGTGTGATGAAACGAATGTTCGCTTCCCCGTAATAGTAGTTCCCGATAATGCTGCTGAAAGCGAACAGGAAGATCGCTACGGCAACGAATATCCCTCCGGCTTTTCCCACTTCGAGCGTCAGGGCATGCTGTGTCAGTTGTACCCCGTTTACCGAACCGTCCAACGGCGCCCCGCTGAACAGGATGATAAAAGCCGTGCAGGTACAGATCAGCAGGGTGTCGGTGAAAACACCCAGAGTCTGGATCAATCCCTGTTTGACCGGATGTGTGACGGATGCCGTGGCCGCTACGTTCGGAGCCGATCCCATACCTGCCTCGTTGCTGAACAGGCCGCGCTTGATCCCTTGCATCAGAGCGGCGCCGATCGTACCGCCTGCCGCCTGTTCCCATCCGAAAGCGCTGCTTACGATCAGTTTGATGACGGCCGGCAGTTCCGTTATATTGAACAGTACGATCCCCGAGGCGAGCGCCACGTATCCCAATGCCATTACGGGGACGATCACGCTGCTGACTTTGGCTATTCGCTGGATTCCTCCGAAGATAATGGCAAGTGTCAGTACGGTCAGTACCGCGCCTACGATCCTCGGATCGAAACCGAACGAGCCTTGCATGGCGGCGCAAATCGTGTTGCTTTGTACCGAGTTGAACGCGAAACCGAAGGTGACGGAGATCAAGATGGCGAACAGTATGCCCATCCAGTTCAGTCCCAATCCGTATCGCATATAGTAGGCGGGCCCCCCGATGAAGGATTCTTTTCCTTTCCGTTTATAAAGCTGTGCGAGTGTAGATTCGACGAAAGCGCTGGCCGAACCTAACAGGGCGATGATCCACATCCAGAACACTGCTCCCGGACCTCCTACGGCGACGGCTGTGGCTACTCCCGCCAGGTTGCCTGTCCCGACACGGCGAATGCCTGGAAGGATGAGATGTGCTTTTCACCTTCATGGGCTTTGTTGGCGGAGTCACCGAGCACACGTATCATCTCCCGGAACATACGGAACTGGACGAAACGGGTTTTGAAAGTGAACCGGAAGGCGCATCCTAACAGCATGATAATTAAAACATACGACCATAGGAGGTCGTTAATCCCGCTGATCCAGTTGTTCAGTATTTCCATTTGGCAGTTTATCGTCTTGATAATTACGTGAATATTGAGATGCAAACCTAAAGAAAATATTCTGTATGGACAAGAATATTAAATTTTGCACACACAAATAAATATTTTCGTATCTTTGAAAGATTATTAACTAAGGTGTGAAATTATGAAGGCAATAGAACCGAGTCTGGTCAAAGACAATTTTATAGAGATCATCGGAAAAGAGTGGATGCTGGTAAGCGCCGGCGACAAGGACAAGTTCAACATGATGACGGCGAGTTGGGGGGGCGTAGGCTTCCTGTGGAACAAGCCGGTAGTGTTCGTCTTTATCCGTCCGGAACGTTATACCCGCGAGTTTGTCGATGCGAAGGGAGCTTTCACGCTGTCCTTTTTAGGAGAAGAGCATAAGACTGCCCATAAGATTTGCGGGGCGAAATCGGGACGGGATATCGACAAGGTGGCAGCGACAGGTTTGACGCCTTATTTTACCGATCTGGGTAATCCTTGTTTCGAGGAATCGCGCCTGACGCTCGAATGCAAAACCCTTTACGTGACTAAGATGGATAAGGATCATTTTGTTGATCCTGCCTTATACGAGAAATGGTACAGCGCAATGGCAGGGAATCCGCATAACGTCTATGTGGCGGAAATCTTAAATGCTTGGGAGAGATGATCTCCCGTTCGTATGGATATCCGGATTGATTAGTTTGATTTGCTTCAGATAAACCATGGTTCTCTATTTTCAATTAAATTGTCTTTCTCTTGTCATATCTTTGCAATATGTATGCTTTTCCTTTGCCCGCGGAAAATAAAAAGAGTATACTTATAGACACAATAAATAACACTGCTTCGTTTTTTATAATAACTGATTTACGTGTTTAGGCTTTATGTCTCAGGGATGAGGGGTAAAGCTTGTTTTTGTGTGTTGCATTTGGCACTTGTCATGCTTCGATGAGCGACAGGAGGACACCTGTGTCAAAAAGTTGGACGTTTGGGCGTCAAAAAATTGGACGGTTGGCGGGAGGTGTTTTTGAAATGCTTTTGATAGTCTGAATGTTACATTTCTGGCACGTCGTTTGCTTTCTTTCTGTCATGATGAATGCACAGATAACGATCAAACGAGGTTTGTCTCTTTTTCTTCTCGTCTTCCTGGCTTCGCCGGGAAACCTGCGGGCGCAGTCCGGCTGGACGGTGGACGACTGCATGCGCTATGCCGTCGAACAGAACTACCGCGTGCGGAACAGTCGCCTGGATACACGGATTGCCGGGGAAGACCTTGCTGCCGCCTATGGTGATTTCCTGCCCTCAGTAAGTGCTACCGGCGCATTGGGCAAACGTTTGGGGCGTTCGGTGGACTCGAAAACGAACCTCTATACTTCCTCTTCCTTTTTAGAGAGCACGATGGGGCTGAATGTCTCGCTTCCGGTGTTCGACGGCTTTACGCGCGTCAACCGGTTGCAGTTCCGCAAACTGAACAAGCAGATCGGCGGCCTCACGGAGCAGATCGAGGAGAACCGGATTGCCTTCGAGGTGATGGATGCTTTCTATCGCCTCTGCTTCGATAAGAAGATGTACGAGCTTGCTGTCGAGCAGCGGAAGTTGAGCGAACGCTATCACGAGCAGATGCTCGAATATGTGGATCTTGGCATGCGTTCCCCTTCTGATTTGCAGGAGGTGAAGGCGCGCCTGCAATCTGATATTTACCAGGAGACGGTGAAGGCGAACGGTTGCCGCCTCTCATTACTTGCCCTGAAGGAATTGCTGAATATGCAGGATACCGATACGCTGGCGATCTCTCCCGGCGGGGAGGGCGAACTTCCCGTGCTTCCTGTACTGGAATCCAACGAGATCTATGCCGCCTCCGAAACATCCCTGCCGGAATTCCGGGCTATGGAACTGAGGGAGAAAGCTTCCCGCAAGTCACTGGCAATAGCGTCCGGGGCTTTTTCTCCTTCCATCAGGGCGGAATTCAGCCTCTATTCCGGTTACTACGACACGGAACGGGATGACCTGGGCGAGATCATCCCGATCAAAGACCAGTTGAAGAATAACATGAACAAATATATCGGCGTGAGCGTCTCGCTGCCTCTGTTCAGCGGACTTTCCCGCCTGACAGATGTCCGGAAGGAACGTTTCCGCCTGCAAAGGATACGGAACGAGAACGAGCAGCAACGCCTCAGCCTCTACAAGGAAATAGACGACGCCTGCCTTTCACTCCGGGCTGCCGCCGAGGAACACCGTCAGGCGGTCGAACAACTTCGCACTTCCACCGTCACGCTGAAAGAGAGCGAGGAGAAATGGGAGGAGGGGATGATCTCCGTGTTCGAACTGATGGAGAAGCGGAACCTCTATATACTGGCCAAGGCAGAACTGTCGCGCACCCGTTTGCAGTATGAGTTGAAAAGCCGCACGGTAGACTTCTACCGCACAGGCTCATTTTTAGGAACCGAATAAATACAACAAGAATGGCAATCAATAGCATGGACACCCGTATTGAGCGGAAGTCCCGGTTTAAGAAGAAACACATCTATTCCTTGATAGGAATTGCCGTCGGGCTGCTTTGCCTGCTTTGGCTTCTTTTTCGTGATACTTCCTCTTCCCTGAAAGTGGAGAAAGAACGCATTACGATCGCTACCGTGCAGAAAGGAGAGTTCAACGACTACATCCGGGTTATCGGGCAGGTACTGCCGGATCGTATCATCTATCTTGACGCCATCGAGGGTGGGCGCGTCGAAGAACGCCTGATCGAGGAAGGGGCGCAGGTGCGGGCGGGCGACGTGATCCTCCGCCTCAGTAACCCGCTCCTGAACATCGGCATCCTGCAAAGCGAAGCCGACTTGGCCTATCAGGAAAACGAACTTCGCAACACCCGTCTCAACATGGAGCAGGAACATCTCCGGCTGAAACAGGACCGTATCGGCCTGAGTAAGGAATTGGTGCAGAAGGAACGCCGTTTCAGGCAATACGAACGCCTGTATAAGAAGAACCTGCTGGCCTGCGAAGATTACTTGCAGGCTGAGGAAGATTATGAGGCTGCTCTCGGACAGTTGGCCGTTGTGGACGAACGGATCGAGCAGGACGACCTGTTCCGCAGCAGCCAGCTACAGAGCCTGGATGAGAACATCCGGAATATGAAGAAGAGCCTTGCCTTGGTTCGCGGGCGGCTGGAAAACCTGAAAGTGAAGGCTCCCGTCGACGGGCAGTTAGGAAACCTGGAGGCCCAGATCGGCCAGTCCATCGCCCAGGGCGAACGTATCGGCCAGGTGATCACGCCCGAACTGAAGGTGGAAGCCAAGATCGACGAGCACTATGTGGAACGTGTCATGCCCGGTCTCCCTGCGAGCTTCGAACGTGAAGGAAAGAAGTACGATATGGAGGTGACGAAAGTCTATCCCGAAGTGCGGGAAGGACAGTTTCGCACCGACCTGCATTTTGTCTCCGGCCGGCCGGAGAATATCCGTGCCGGGCAAACCTACCACCTGAACCTGCAACTGGGCGATCCCGTGCAGGCGGTGATCGTCCCACGTGGTAGCTTCTACCAAGCAAGCGGCGGCGAGTACATGTATGTGGTGGATGAAGAAGGAAAGACAGCTCGCCGCCGCCCTGTCCGTATCGGCCGTCAGAACCCGCAGTATTACGAGGTTGTGGAAGGGTTGCAACCGGGAGAGAAGGTGATTATTTCCGGATATGACTTGTTTGGTGAGAATGAACGATTAATTTTACGCTGATGGAATATTGGTCTCAAGTAATCAAAAGCCAACGGGCGCGGAAGTCTCTTTCCACCCTGAATGTGTTCGGTCTTTCCGTTTGTGTTGGCGCGGCGCTGCTGATTATGCTCTATGTACGGTTCGAATTGAGTTTCGATTCGTTCCACGACGGGGATCGCATCTACCGTGTGGAGAGCCGTCTTTATGAAGGGGCAACCTTGACGGATAATTGGGCGACGACTTCTTTCGGGCATGCTCCCGCCATGTATCGCGAGATTCCGGGCATAGAGCAGTATGTACGTGTGACGGCACAAGATCGCGGACAAGAGGTGACGTTCGGTGACCGGCAGTTTATCGAAGAACAGTACTGTTATACCGAACCGGCTTTTTTCGATCTCTTCAATTTCCCGATCCTCAAGGGGGAGAAGGGTGGACAGTTGGTCCGTCCGAATACGATGGTGATTACCGAAAGTGCTGCACGTCGTTATTTTGCCGGTGGTGATCCTATCGGCAAAGTGCTGACTTTCCGTACATCTTCGTCCGAACAGCATTTCGAGGTGACGGGCGTGATTGCCGATATGCCTTATAATTCGCATCTGCATTATGACTTCCTGTTGTCTTATTCGACTATTCCGGAGGCAAGGCGCGATATTTGGTATATCCACGGTGTCTATACGTATGTCCGGCTTGAACCGGGAAAGAAACCGGGCGATATTGAAGCGGCTTTCCATTCCATCTCTGAAAAATATAAGACGGCGGCATTGAAACATAAGGACTGGAGGGTTGAACTGGTTCGTTTGCGGGATATTCATCTGACTCCCCGTAAGTCTTATGAGAAAGAGGCGAAAGGTAGTCGTATGGCTGTACGTATCCTTTCGGTGATGGTAGTCGCCCTTTTACTGATCGGCTGGGTGAACGCGCTGAACCTGACGGTTGCCCGTTATCTGGAACGTGGCAGGGAGTTTGGTATTCGCAAGGCGTTCGGGGCTTCCCGCCGGCAGGTGATCCTGCAAGGATTGCTGGAAGCAGGGTTGTTGAACTTGTCGGCTTTGATCTTGGCTCTCGGGTGGGTCGAGGTACTGTTGCCTTTTGTCTGCCGTTGGGTAGGATTGGATTTTGCTGTCGGCGCGTTCCGTTTGCCGGAATTCTGGAGTATGGCGGCAGCGTGTTTTATAGGGGGAACTTTGTTTACCGGACTGTATCCTTCATTCCTGCTGACACGCATCCGTCCAGCGGATATCATGCGAGGAAAATTACTGCATGGCCGTAAGGGAAACCGGATGCGGAAGATGTTGATTGTGGCTCAGTTTCTTGCTTCTTTCGTTCTGGTTTCCGGTACGTTGGTGGTGATCGGACAGGTTCGTTATATGCAGCAGGAGACTTCTTCCGCTTCTTCGAACCGGGTACTGGTGGTGAAATATCCGGCTTTTACCGATGATATGTCCGTCAAAATGGAGAGTTTCAAGAAACGGTTGGGACAGATACCTTATGTTGTCCGTGTCTCTATTTCCGGTGCTGTGCCGGGCGTTGAGGTGGCGAACTACTTTACCAATCGTCCTTACGGCAGCGATCCATCCGAAGTGAAGCTGATACAGATGTTTGCTGTCGATTATGATTATCTGGCGCTTTATTCGCCGGAAATGCTTTGTGGACGTGGTTTCTCGGAAGCATACGGCAATGAACGGAATAAGGTCGTCCTGAACGAAGAGGCGGTGCGTCTGCTTGGTTATCCTTCTCCGGAAGAGGCGTTAGGAAAGCAGTTGGAGATGGAAGTGCTGGAAGATCCACTCGAAGTTGTCGGGGTTGTGAAAAATTATCATCAGCAGTCGCTTGCGGAACCGTATAAGCCGATCCTCTTTTTCCTGAAAGAGCGGGTCCCGTTTATTGCGACTCCTTATATATCCGTCAAGATGGATGGCTCGGTCAATTCTGACCGCTTGGCTGAAGTGGAACAAATGTACCGGACTTATTTTCCGTCCGCCCTTTTTTCTTATTTCTATCTCGATGATTATCAGGATAGCTTGTATAAGTCGGATCGCAATTTCGGTTGGATTTTTGCCAGTGCGTCATTATTGGCAGTCTTTGTGGCCTGTTTGGGATTATGGGTCGTGACGCTTTTTTCTACTCTGGCACGAGTGAAAGAGGTTGGGATACGGAAGGTTTTGGGAGCCGGTAAAATAAGTCTTTTTGTTGTTTTGACACGTGAACTGCTACTTCTTACGGTGCTGGCCACTGTATTGGGACTTCCTGTTTCTGTGGTTTTGATGAACGGATGGCTGGAGAGTTATGCTTTTCATATCGTGTTGCCTTGGTGGGTGTACGGAGTCGCATTTGTGTTGTTGATGTGTATCGCTTTCTTGACGGTAGTCAGACAGGTGTGGCGTGTGGTTCGGTTGAAGCCGATGCGTATTCTCAGGAACGAATGATTTAAATAAATATAATATGATTAAAACAGAGAATCTGTCTATGGTCTTCACCACCGAGGAGGTGCAGACGAAAGCATTGAACGAGGTGAACATCGAGGTCAAACAGGGTGAGTTTGTGGCCATTATGGGGCCTTCTGGCTGTGGCAAGTCGACCTTATTGAATATCTTGGGAACGCTTGATTCGCCGACTTCCGGCAAATATTTCTTTAACGGCAAGGAGATAGACAATATGGGAGAGAGCCAGTTGACGGCTTTCCGTAAAGGGAATATCGGTTTCGTATTCCAGAGTTTCAACCTGATAGACGAGCTGACAGTCTTCGAGAATGTGGAACTGCCGTTGGTTTATCTTGGCTGCCGGAAGTCCGAACGCAAGCGGAAGGTGATGGAAGTCCTCGACCGGATGAATATCGCCCATCGTGCCGGACATTTTCCGCAGCAGCTATCCGGCGGACAACAGCAACGTGTGGCGATAGCGCGCGCCGTGGTGACGGATTGTCCGCTGATCCTTGCCGACGAACCGACGGGAAACCTGGATTCGACAAACGGGGCGGAGGTGATGGAATTACTTCGAGAACTGAACGGGCAGGGGACGACGATCGTCATGGTCACGCACTCGGAACGGGATGCCAGCTTCGCACACCGGATTATCCATCTTTTGGACGGCCGGGTCGTTTCCTGAATATTCATCTTTGAAAATCTTCATCATAATGATAGTAACAAACTATTGGAACTGTGCGTGGCGCAGCCTTACTAAAAAGAAAGGTTTCAGTGTCGTCAATATAGTCGGTCTGGCGATCGGCATGGCGGCAGCCTTGCTGATCCTGACCTATGTGGCTTTCGAATACAGCTACGACGATATGCACAGCCGGCAGGATCGTATCTTCAGGGTTGAAGCCCGGTTTTATGAGAACGGGGAGCTGACGGATGATTGGGCCAGTTCGTCTGCCGGCTATGCTACGGCTATGAAGCAAAACATGAGTGCTGTCGAGGCTTATACACGTGTTGGAAGCCAGTATTATCCGGAGCAGGTCGTGAAATACAACGAACTGCTATATCGGGAGACAGGTATAGGCTATGCGGAAGCTAACTTTTTCGATTTCTTTGACTTCAAACTCTTGAAGGGAAATAAAGAAAGTTGTCTGGACGGACCGAACAAGGTAGTTATCACCGAACGTATTGCCCGGAAATATTTCAAGGGAGCGGACCCGATCGGGAAAATCCTGATCTTCCGAAGCAATATAGGAGAGGAAGCTTGCGAAGTGACGGGTATAATGGAAGATATGCCGATCAATACGCATATTCGCTATAATCTGCTGATCTCCTACAAGACGCTCCCGAAGTGGATGGATGAATATTGGTATCGCCACGAAGTCTATTCGTATGTCTTGCTGAAGTCGGCGAACCTGAAAACGCAGGTGGAAGAGGATTTTCCAGTAATGGCGGAGAAGTATAAGACGGAAGAGGCATTGAAGAATAAAACTTGGGCGATCCAGTTGACGAACCTCCGCGATATCCATCTGAATCCGCAGAAAGCTTATGAGCCGGAGGTGAAGGGGAATCGTTCTTCTATCTGGGTGTTGATCTGTACGGCACTTGCTATCCTTTGTATTGCTTGGATCAATTATATCAATATGACGGTAGCCCGTTCGATGGAACGAGCCAAAGAGATCGGTATACGTCGGGCTTCGGGGGCAAGCCGGAGGCAGGTTATTTCACAGTTCCTTTTCGAATCGTTGGTGACGAATAGTATTGCTTTTATCCTGGCTATCGGGCTGATGGAGGCGTTGATGCCTTCTTTCAATAACCAGACGGGACGGGATCTGAGTTTTTCCGTCTGGTTTACGACTTCACTGGGGTGGTATCTGTTGCTGATCTTTGCTGTCGGTGTGTTTCTGTCCGGCTTTTACCCGGCGACGGTTTTGTCCGGCATCAAGCCGATCCGGATGTTGAAAGGAAAGTTTACCCATACGCATGGGGCGACGGTCACCCGCAAGGTTTTGGTGGTGTTGCAATACACGGCTTCTCTGGTGTTGCTTTGCGGGACGTTGATCGTGTATGCGCAACTTCAATATATGCGGAATGCTTCTTTGGGGGTACGGGTGGACCAGACGCTGGTTCTTAAGTTCCCGGCGCAATGCGAGGAACTGGCTATGAAGTTGGAGGCATTTAAGAAAGAGGTGGCGTTATTGCCCTCCGTCAGGGCGGTGACGGTTTCTGGTGCAGTTCCCGGAACGGAGGTAACCGATTTCCTGTCCATCGTCCGCGAAAGTGATGTGACGAAGCAGACGCGCCTGTTGGAGATGTTGAACTGCGATGAGTTTTTTCTGGAAGCTTATGATCTGAAGTTCGTTTCCGGCCGTGGTTTTTCCGAAGATTACGGGGGAGATGTTTATAAGATCGTCCTGAACGAATCGGCTGTCCGTACGTTGGGATTCGAATCGTCCGATGCCGCTTTGGGGCAACGCTTGTCTGTCGAAACCGTCGATCAGCCGATGCAGATTATCGGGGTCGTGAAGGATTATCATCAACAATCGCTTAACAAAGATTTTACGCCGATCTTGTTTGCCCTGCATGAGAAATTGAGCTGGATGAAACAACGTTATATCTCTGTCGTTATGGAGAACGGTAACCCGCGTGATCTCGTGAAACAGGTCGAAGGAGCGTGGGAACGTTATTTCCCGGATTCCAGCTATGATTATTTCTTTCTCGACCAGTTTTTTGATCAGCAATACCGACAGGATGAAGTGTTTGGGTTGATTGTGGCGCTTTTTGCGATATTGGCGATCTTTATCTCTTGTATGGGATTGGCTGTTCTGGTTATGTTTTCTTGTTCGACTCGTATCCGGGAGATGGGAATCCGGAAGGTTCTGGGAGCTTCCCGGAGGCAGCTTTTCTTTGAATTGGGGCGAGAGTTCTTCCTGTTGATTGCTATTGCTGTTGTCATCGCCCTTCCGCTTTCGGGCTGGATCATGGGGGATTGGCTGAATCATTATTCGTTCCGCACGGACTGGAAAGCGTGGTTCTTCCTCGTTCCGGTCGTTTTATTGTGTGTGATCTCCTTGCTGACCATCGGTTGGCAAACCGCCAAAACCATCTTTAGCAAACCGGCCCGGTCTTTGCGTTACGAATAAAATACAAATGTACGCTATTTACTCATCTGACGGCGATAGCGTACATTTAATTTATTATTATATCAAGGACAATTGCATCAAAGTAGCTTTACTTTGGGGCCGTGGACAAAATCTGCAGCGGTTGTTCGATAGGTTTAGATAAATCATTCTATTGGGGCAAACGGCAGTTCCGTATCTTTTCTGTAGCCTGTTCCGTTGAAGGTGGCGATCAGGTCGCCGGTTTCATTGGTGATCCGCACTTCACAGTTGGCGAGCCGCTTGTGGCTGAATGCTTCACGAGCTTCGGCATAAAGGAACCCTTTGCTTTCGGCTTTGAAGAAGTTAATGCTGGATGTAATAGAAAGTGTCAGGCGTGCATGACTGTTTGTTGCTGCTGCAAAAGCCAGATCAGCTAAAGTGAAGATAGCGCCGCCTTGGCATACGCCACCGCCGTTGAGGTGTTCCGGCTTTATTTCCATACGGGCTTTGGCATAACCGTTGCCCGTTTCCAAAAGTTCGACACCAGCCAATAAGGCGAACTTGTCGCCTTGAAGAAATTCGTTTATTGTCATGATTATAAAAAATAATGTGCCAATGATAAGAATGAGTGAAGCAGTAAATCATCATTTATGCTTCCTTTCTGTCAAATATCGAACGCTCGTCTTACTTGCTTAACTTCCATTCGGCTCCGTCTTTCGTATCTTTGATATCGAAGCCGATGGCTGTCAGTTCGTTTCGGATCTTGTCCGATGTAGCCCAGTCTTTATTGGCTTTTGCCTGTTGGCGGATGGTCAGCAGCAAATCCATTGCTTTGCCGAATGCCTCGTTGTTGTTGCTTCCGCCCGAAGCTGCTTCATCTTTTATTCCGAGAATATCGAAAACGAAGGTATGGAATACATCCTGTAGCTCTTTCAGGTCTTCGGCCGAGATCGTAGCCTTGCCATCCTTTACGGAGTTGATCGCGCGGGCTGCGTCAAACAGATGGGCGATTACAATCGGCGAGTTCAGGTCGTCGTTCATCGCATCGTAGCATTTGCGGCGCAAATCCTTCACATCTACAGTTGAAACGTCGGAGGCTTTCAGCTTCATCAAATGATTATAAGCGTCCATCAGACGTTCCAACCCCTTTTCAGCTGCTTGCAGGGCTTCGTTGCTGAAGTCTACCGTGCTGCGGTAGTGAGCTTGGAGGATGAAGAAGCGGATGGTCATAGGCGAATATGCCTGGCTCAGCACCTTGTTGTCACCAGTAAAAAATTCCTCCAGCGTGATGAAGTTGCCCAATGACTTGCCCATCTTCTGCCCGTTAATGGTAATCATATTGTTGTGCATCCAGTAGTGAACCATATCTTCTCCCTGTGAAGCAACAGCCTGTGCAATCTCGCATTCGTGATGTGGGAAGATCAGATCCATGCCGCCACCGTGGATATCGAAATGTTCGCCCAGATACTTTTTACCCATAGCCGTACATTCGCAGTGCCATCCGGGGAAACCGTCGCTCCACGGAGAAGGCCAGCGCATGATATGTTCCGGTTGCGCGCATTTCCAGAGAGCGAAGTCGATCGGATTACGTTTTTCATCCTGTCCGTCCAGTGCGCGGGTAGTATTCAGCATATCGTCGATGTTGCGTCCGGAAAGAACACCGTAATTATGATCCTTGTTGTATTTCTCCACGTCGAAGTAAACGGAACCTTCGCTTTCGTAAGCATATCCGTTATCCAGTATTTTCTTTACCAGTTCGATCTGCTCGATGATATGGCCGGACGCATGCGGTTCGATGCTGGGCGGTAGAACGTTGAGCGCTTCCATAGCGTGATGGTAACGGTTCAGGTAATACTGCACCACTTCCATCGGCTCGAGTTGTTCGAGACGGGCTTTCTTGGCAATCTTGTCTTCACCATCGTCAGCATCATGTTCCAGGTGGCCGACATCTGTTATGTTGCGTACATAGCGTACCTTGTATCCTATATGAGTCAAATAACGGAACAGCAGGTCGAAAGTGATAGCCGGCCGTGCGTGGCCCAGGTGGGCGTCACCGTAAACCGTAGGACCGCAAACGTACATACCCACATGCGGTTCGTGCAGTGGGATGAACTGTTCCTTTTTTCTTGTGAGTGTGTTATAAATGCTTATTGGATGTTCCATATCTATTTATATTTAAGAGGGGCAAACTTACAATAAAATCGGATAATTTTGAGTAAGTTTGCCCCTAAATAATTGAAAATATAATCAACGAAAGATGTAAGCCATGAAACTAAATTCTGTTTTGACACTTTTATTTATCGCTTTGTTTACGGCATGTAAAGGCGGCGCGTATGACCTGTCCGGATATGGTCTGAAACCGGATACCGGGGAAAATGCTTCTCCGTTGATTGCGAAAGCTCTTCAAGAGATTGCGGCGGAAGTGAACTTCGATACGGTCCGGATACTGTTGCCGAAGGGACGTTATGATTTCTATCCCGAAGGTGCTTCCAAACGTGAATACTTCATTTCCAACCATGACCAGGATAATCCGAAACTGGTGGGACTGGCTTTTGAAAATATGAAGAATGTGATATTTGACGGACAAGGTTCCGAACTTGTTTTCCATGGGCGGATGCTTCCGGTTTCTTTGGTCGGTTCGGAGAACTGTACATTGAAGAACTTTAGTATCGATTTTGCGAATCCACATATCAGCCAAGTGAAAGTGTTGGAGAACGACACGGTCGGAGGCTTGATCACCTACGAGGTCGCTCCCTGGGTGGAGTACGAAATACGCGATAGCAACTTTGTCGCTAAAGGGGAAGGTTGGGAACATGTCCCTGCCTGGGGCATCGCTTTTGAAGGAGATACAAAGCGACTGGTCTATACCACCAGCGATATTAGTGTGGGCAGCAAGCATGTCGCAGAGATTGCTTCCCGCAAGATTCTTGCGCCTTGGAAGAACAAGAAACTGATACCGGGAACGGTCGTTGTGTTCCGTGGATACGGTCGTCCGACTCCGGGTGTATTTATGTATCATGATACGAATACGACACTCGAAAATATACAGGTTCATTATGCTGAAGGAATGGGGCTGCTGGCCCAGATGAGTGAAAATATCACGTTGGATAAATTCTCGGTCTGCCTGCGTGGCAAGGACGATCCACGTTATTTCACGACACAGGCCGATGCGACTCATTTCTCCGGCTGTAAGGGATTGATCCGTTCGGTCGGTGGTCTGTATGAAGGTATGATGGATGATGCCATCAATGTGCATGGAACCTATCTGAAGGTGCAAAAGCGAATAGACGACAAGACGTTGGTTGGCGAATATATGCACGGGCAGTCCTACGGTTTCGAATGGGGGCGTCCGGGCGATGCCGTCCAGTTCATCGAGTCCAAAACGATGGAGGTTTTAGGTGAACAGAACAAGGTGGCTGCGATTGAAACAGCCGACAAGCCTGACGGCCATGGTGTAAAACAGTTCCGCATTACGTTTGAGAAACCTGTCGATCCCGCCATTAGTGAGGTTGGTACTTACGGTATCGAGAATCTGGAATGGACGCCGGAGGTTTATTTTGCCGATAATGTGATCCGTAATAACCGTGCCCGTGGTTCCCTGTTCAGTACTCCGAAGAAGACTGTGGTCGAGAAGAACGTTTTTGATCACACATCCGGTACGGCAATCCTACTGTGCGGCGACTGCAACGGGTGGTTCGAGACGGGTGCCTGCCATGACGTACAGATCCGGAATAACAAGTTTATCAATGCTTTGACAAATCAGTTCCAATTTACGAACGCCGTTATTTCTATATATCCGGAGATACCTGATTTGAAAAGTCAGAAGAGATATTTTCATAGCGGAATCGTGATCGAGGACAACGAGTTCGAAACCTTTGATATGCCGATCCTGTATGCAAAATCTGTGGACGGCCTAGTCTTCCGCAATAATGTGATTAGACAAAATCATGATTATCCGGCTTTCCATTGGAACAACCATCGTTTCTTCTTCCAGCGCGTTGTTAATGTCGAGATCAAGGATAACCGGTTCGACGGAGGGTTTGATGAGGAGAAAGATATAAGGTCTGAGGAATAAAAACGTATAGGCAAGATTAAAAAAGGATTAAGGGGTGTGTAAGATACGGACATATTGATTTCAATGTAATTTGTATCTGACACACTCCTTTTCAATTATACTCAATGATCCGTCCAATCTCCACTTTCCTTTATCAACTGGACTAATCGTTCTACAGCTTCTTCTTCGGGGATATTTTTCAGGACGCATTCTTTACCTTTATATAGGCTGATCCGGTTCTTTCCGGCGCCGACATAGCCATAATCAGCATCTGCCATTTCGCCGGGACCGTTCACGATACACCCCATGATACCTATTTTCAAGCCTTTCAGATGAGAAGTGGCTTTCTTGATACGGGCGATTGTTGTTTGCAAGTCGTATAAGGTACGTCCGCAACTTGGGCAGGAGATATATTCCGTCTTGCTGATGCGGGTACGGGTTGCTTGCAGGATGCCGAACATACAACTGTCCGTTACCATCGTTTCGCACCCTTCGTTGTGCAGCATGATCCCGTCGCCGAAGCCATCTAACAGCAAAGTTCCGAAGTCGACGGCCGCTTTCAGTTGCAACGCTTCAATATCTGTCTCTCTATAGTCGCGATGCAGGATGACCGGCACATCACAACCGGCTGCCAGCAAGTGATGCATGGCGGCACGTTCGGCAGCGATACCGTTCCGGTGATGTGTGCTCAGGATGACAATTACGGACTTATCCTGCTTCAGCACTTCGATCACGCGGTCGGTCAGATCTCGGTAGGTAAGGCGGATAAATTTCAAGGGAACGGAATAGTCTTTTAACTCGTCTATTTCCGATGCGATAAAAAAAGGATAGGCGTTCGGACGTTCTTTCCAGAAGTGGGCGTCTACCAAAAGACGAAAGTTGTCCGGCAGGTTCTCCGGATCTTCCTTGCCTATGTATATATAGTCCGGCTGTGACGCATGATCAAACTCAAAATCACCGTTGCTACGATCAGAAATGACAACCGGCGGGAAATTTCCCCCGATTCTTTCCGCCACCCGGCTGTGACGACGATCGGCTGTAACCGGATCATAACCGGGGGCAGGTGAGGCCTCTACAGGTTCATGTCCTTCGCGTTCGAGTATGTAGTCAACCAGCTTACGGGCAACAGGGATTTCAGCTTCCGGATCTTCGCTCAAAGAGACGCGGATCGTGTCGCCGATGCCATCGGACAATAGGGCCCCGATTCCGACAGCGCTTTTGATGCGTCCATCTTCGCCATCGCCAGCTTCCGTCACACCGAGATGCAACGGGTAGTACATATCTTCGGCTTCCATTGTTCGGACTAATAGGCGGACGGTTTTCACCATTACAACCGTGTTCGAGGCTTTAATGGAGATTACGACGTCGGGAAAATTCTCATCCCGGCAAATACGCAGGAATTCCATGCATGAGGCAACCATGCCTTCTGGAGTGTCGCCGTACCGGCTCATAATTCGGTCGGACAGCGAACCGTGGTTTACGCCAATACGAATGGCGGTTCCGTGTGCTTTGCAGATGTTAAGGAATGGTATGAAGCGGTCGCGTATCTTCTGTAACTCTGCGGCATATTCCTCGTCGGTGTATTCCTGCAGATCGAACGTCTTTACCTTGTCCACATAATTTCCGGGGTTGATACGTACTTTTTCCACCTCTTCGGCAGCAGCATCGGCCGCGCGTGGGTTAAAATGGATGTCGGCGACTAACGGAGTCGTATATCCGGCTTCGCTAAGTTGTTTACGGATTACACCTAAATTACGGGCTTCACGTTCTCCTTGGGCGGTGAAACGTACATATTCTGCACCGGCTTCGATCATTCGGATCGCCTGGCAGACAGCCGCATCAGTATCCATAGTGGAGACGTTTGCCATCGACTGGATGCGAATCGGATTATCGCCCCCTAACGGAGTATTTCCTATGTTGACAATAGACGATTTGCGACGACGATAGTTAAAAAAATCTTCCATCTTTTTTAGTTGAAAGGTGAAAGTTGAAAGGTGAGAGTTGAAAGGTGAGAGTCAACAAGGGAGGCAAGCGGTATCGAATACTTTGCATTTTTGTTGACTTTCAACTCTCACCTTTCAACTAATTCATTTTATATTTGAAAGAAACCTTAGCCAGTTCTTCATTCGCTTTTACGATTTTCTTTTTAAGGTCTTCCTTATAAGCGGCAAGCTTATCCTGGAGTTGTTCGTCTCCGACGGCGAGCATTTGGACTGCCAGTATACCGGCATTCAAAGCACCGTTGATACCGACGGTGGCAACCGGGATTCCCGGAGGCATCTGTACGATGGCTAGCAAGGCATCCATACCGTCGAGCGTCGAATTGATAGGCACTCCAATCACAGGGACTGTTGTCATTGAAGCGATCACTCCACACAGATGGGCAGCCATGCCGGCAGCCGCAATAATCACTTTGATACCGCGCCCTTTGGCTCCTTTGGCGAATGCTTCCACTTCGGCTGGTGTACGATGGGCAGACAGGGCATGCATTTCGAATGGAATCTCCATTTCGTCAAGCAGTTTGGCCGCTTTTTCCATTACGGGCAGATCCGAAGTACTGCCCATGATAATACTGACTACAGGTGTCATTTCGCAATCATTTGTTCGTATTCGGCGGCAGACATCAGTTCATCCAGTTCAGAGGGATCTGAAACAGATATCTTGATTAACCATCCGTTGCCATATACATCTTCATTCACCAGTTCAGGTTTGTCATCCAACTCGGCATTCGCTTCGATCACTTCACCACTTACCGGCATGAATAGGTCTGAAACGGTCTTTACTGCTTCGATTGTACCAAAAACTTCTTCTTTGGCAACAACTTCGCCTTCTGTCGTGATGTCAACGAAAACGATTTCACCCAGTTCGCCCTGAGCATAATCTGTAATACCAACGTAAGCGACATCGCCATCTACACGGATCCATTCGTGATCCTTTGTGTACTTTAAATCTGCAGGGAAATTCATAATTTTAGTGTTTTTATTAGATGAATAAATAGATATAACTCAAGAATGAGGCTACAAAGGTACATATAAATCCGAGACAAAACCCGGCATATACCTGCATAGGAGTATGTCTTTTCAGAAAGATACGCGAAGTACCGACCAATCCTGCTATTAGGATTACGATGATAAAGGCCCAGTAAGGGTTTATCAAATGGATTCGGGCTACTCCCATAATACCACCTAGCAATCCACCTGTCCCGATCGCATGGGCACTGATCTTCCAGAAAAAGTTGATAAGTAGTGCCAGGATTAACGCCACGCAGGCGCCCAGTAACAAGGAGATGAACCAGAACGGCAGCATCATTTTATACATATAGAAAGCGCAGACCATGATTGATGTGATAAAGATCAGATACGGAACCACGCGTTCATGTCTGTCCGATAGCTCCATATCGACCGCCGCCCCGTTTTTTACCATCATAAAGATAAATGCTCCGGGGATAACCGCCGTAGACAGGAATGCTCCGCCTGCGAGCAACAGTTTCATTGCTGGCGGATAAATTGCCAGATATGTGAAGGTGAGAGCCAGCACAACTCCATACGTCACCATCAGCAACGGATGGAACATGCCGGATATGATATTTGAAAATAACCTCATAGCGCTTCAAATTTATATTTCTTTTCTGAGACGTGCAACCGGAATACCCAATTGTTCGCGGTATTTGGCTACCGTACGGCGTGCGATGATATATCCTTTTTCTTTTAGGATGGAGGCCAGTTCTTCATCGGTAAGTGGTTTGCGCTTGTCTTCGCCGTCGATATGTTCTTTCATGATCTTTTTCACCTCTCGGGTGGAAATTTCTTCACCGCTGTCGGTTTGCATCGATTCGGAGAAGAAGTATTTGAGCGGATAAATACCGAAATTTGTCTGTACGTACTTGCTGTTGCTCACACGTGAGATCGTCGATATGTCATATCCGGCCCGTTCCGCTACATCTTTAAGGATCATAGGCCGTAAAGTCGCTTCATCACCGGTGAGGAAGAAGTCGCGCTGCAAAAGGATGATTGTTTCCATCGTACGCTGCAAAGTCTCTTGACGCTGCTTGATGGCATCGATGAACCATTGGGCGGAATCGAGTTTCTGCTTCACAAACTGGACGGCCTCCTTCATCTGGGTCGTCTGGTTCGCTTTGTTGCCGGCATAATCCTGAAACATTTCCGCATATTCACGGTTGATGCGCATGTCGGGAATTCCCCGGTTGTTCATGCTTAGGATCAGTTCGCCGTTGACTGCTTCCACCACAAAATCGGGAATGATCTGGCTCAAAGCTGTTTCCATAGAACCTCCCCAACTGGCGCAGGGTTTAGGGTCGAGGGTTGTGATTTCACGGATGGCCCTTTTTAGGGCGGTTTCGTCGATATCCAGTCCTTTTATGATCTTGTCGTAATGCTTGCGGGTGAACTCTTCAAAAAAATCGGTTAACATCAAGGTGGCCAACCTCGTCTCAGATGTTTTTTCCCGGCGGGCCAACTGGAGCAGAAGGCATTCCTGAAGATTACGGGCACTGACTCCTGCCGGATCAAAGTCCTGTATGATTGCAAGAACTGTCTCTATTTCTTTTTCCGTCACATCCTGTCCTGCCTGAAACACCAAGTCATCGGCTATGGCGGACAGGTCACGGCGTAGATAACCGTCATCATCTATATTTCCGATGATATATTCAGCGATCTTCACCTGCTTCTCCGGCAGATCCCGCAGTCCGAGTTGTTGGAGCAGATATTCGTTCAAGGATTCGCTGACCGAGAAAGGAACGTCCTCTTTCTTTTCCGCCCGCTCGTTCAGTTCACGAAGTTTGTAATCGGGTATGTCGTCCTCACTCATGTAGTCACCGAGTGAAAGGTCGGTATCTGTCTCGCTTTCTCCTTCCATCTCGTTAGCTGCCAACTCCTCACCACCTTCGTCAGTACGGTCAAAGTCATCCGCAATTTCCTTTCCTTCTTCCAAAGCGGGATTGTCTTCCAGTTCATGCTTTATGCGTTCTTCCAGCTCTATGGCGGGGAGTTCCAGAAGCCGGATCAACTGAATCTGCTGCGGAGAGAGTTTTTGCTGTAACTTTTGTTGTAACTGTTGCTTCAACATAATCAAATTCAATAATGAAAGGACAATCACCAGACCGTCCAATGTTAGAACATGCAAATATAACTTTTTACACGGAATGATCTCGACATTCAAAATATAATAGTTCTAAAGGAGGATAGATTAAATTATTATTATTGCCGAAAAGTATTAAAAATCAAAACTATTTTCTACTTTTGCGATCAGATAAAGAATCTTATATGACTCTTAAAGCATCACTATACGATCAGTTGACCCGGGAAGAATTAATACGATTACTGGAAGCCAGAGATAATGAACCTGACAATGCCGAGATTTATATATCTTCGGAAACGCCGACAATCAAACGTATTATTTCTGAAGTCTTGGCGATCCTTTTCAACGAAGAAAACAAGCCTATCGAAAAAGCAATGAATTTGTTACTGGACTATTTCAATGCTGATTGGGGCTATGTTGCCATCTTTGAAGAAGACGGTTTTTCGGCCAATTTCACATGTGAAGTAATGAGTTCGTGGGTAAAGATCCCTAAGGATGATCGGAATAAGTTGACATGCGATACAATCCCGTGGATTATTGACACTGTTAAAGCCGGACACGATATCGTGCTGGGAGATATTGCCGGCCTACCTGCCGAAGCGGATATCGACAAAATCCTGTTGACTAAACAACAGCTGAAGTCCATGCTGATCGTCCCGCTTACCTTCCATAATAAAGTACAGGGGTTCATCGGTTTCGATTCGATCCGGACGAGCCGTTTCTGGACTGCTTCGGAAGTGGAAGACATGCATATCATTGCTGGTATTTTCTCCATAATAATCGAACGCTGGCAAACCAATTACAACCTGGAAGAATCGAGAAAACGTATCTCCAAGCTGAGTACAAAGTTTCAGCAGTTTTTCAATAATCTGCCGATCGGGGTGGAATTATATGATGCAGAAGGTTATCTGATCGATATAAACGATGCCGACACTAGAATCTTTGGCAGTTCCCGGGAATACTTATTGGGAGTCAACCTGTTCAAGAATCCGGCTGTCCCAGAGAGAATCCTTAATCAGATCAAGAAGAAGAAGGCATTCAGTTTTCCACTTGCATACGATTTCAATTGTATCCGGGATGCCCGTTACTATAATTCCAGCATTTCTGATGAAACCAAATATCTGATGGTGAAAGGAATTGGGTTGAACGACCGGGAGTTCGGTCATATCGGCTATTTGCTGATTATCTCCGACGAGACAGAAAAACGGGTCAAAGAGGAGCAGACGCAAAACAATTTGGCGATCCTAAAAGCAGTTCTCTTGTCCGGTCATTCCCTTATTGTCGAATATGATATCGGAAAGAAAGAATTGTTTGTCAATCCACTCCTGAACGAAACACCGGAAGATAACAAGCTCTTCAACTACTTGAGAAGTAATAAGTACATGACGATTGGAGGTGTACAGCAGATTGTTCGTTCGGCCGATAATGTCAACCTGCTTTTCCAGGTGATAGAAGGGAAGCAGGATCATTGCAGCTTCGAATGTCGTACCGCTATTGAAAACGAAACGATCTGGATCCGCATCAATGCGCAGGCTTATAAGACGAAAGGAAGCAAGCGGCAGAACAAAATGATCTGCCATATTACTAACATCACGGAAGAAAAACTGTTGGAAGAGAAACTGCACCATGCGGAATATGAAACCCGGCAGTCGGAACTGGAGATACAGAAGGTGCGTGAGGCGGACAAACTGAAATCAGCCTTCCTTGCCAATATGAGCCATGAGATTCGGACGCCGCTCAACGCCATAATCGGATTTTCCAATATCCTTGCCGAGACTGACGATAAAGAAGAAAAAGAAGAGTTTGTCAAAATAATCAATAAGAATAGCGATTTGCTCCTTCGTTTGATTACTGATATACTTGATTTTTCCAAAATAGAATCGGGCGTTTTGGATTACTCGCTTTCCGATACCAGCCTGAAAGATATCTTCCATGAACAGTTTCAGGTACATGCGATGAAAATGCCTGAAAAGGTTTCTTTGATCTGTGACTTCGATGCTCTGCCGGACATCTTCGTTCATACCGATCCGAAACGAGTCACGCAGGTGCTTTCGAATTTGATCTCGAACGCGGTCAAATTTACAGAGGTGGGAAGCATCAGGTTTTCCTACCGTATCGTAGAAAAATATGTATTGGTGGAAGTAATCGATACAGGTATCGGAATATCACCCCAGCACCAACAGGCAATCTTCGACCGTTTCGTGAAAGTCAACTCGTTTAAGCAAGGAACCGGTTTGGGCTTGACAATCTGCAAAACCATCATCGAAGCTCTCAATGGGACAATCGGTGTCGATTCGAGGCCGGGAGAAGGTGCGCGGTTCTGGTTTACGCTCCCTTACAACGGATAGCTTCCTGCGTTTCTCGTAGGACGGAAAGGAGGTGCAACCCTAATCCGGCATGGAAAGCAGGGTTCAACCCTTTCGCTTCGCCGAAAAAGAGCATGGCCAGGGTAATATTGCAAACCGGTTCCAGGTTGTAACTATGAATGCGGACACCTGTTTCCCACCTATGAAAATTTATTTTCCCGCAAGAGAAAATAAATTTTCATAGGTGGGAAACAGTATTTTCATAGGTATGTAACTTTTATTCCTCCCAACGAAAGCATTCCGTTGTTGCAGATCAATATCGGAAACTGCCGCCTCCGA
Source organism: Parabacteroides sp. merdae-related_45_40 (assembly GCF_001915675.1). Taxonomy (NCBI): domain Bacteria; kingdom Pseudomonadati; phylum Bacteroidota; class Bacteroidia; order Bacteroidales; family Tannerellaceae; genus Parabacteroides; species Parabacteroides sp. merdae-related_45_40. Next base: position 28,493 of record NZ_MNQY01000038.1, read on the forward strand.
GGAACTCACGCAAAAGGGAAGTGCCCGGAAGCCCGACATCGGGGATGTAATTAAAGTAACGGAGGAAACGGAGCAAACGGTACGCCTCGGCATTCTCCGGATCGCATTCGCGCACTTCGCCCAAGATCGGTTCGGCTTCCTTGCGCAGGGCGGCCAGTTCATATAACATGGCGCTGTTGAACATCGCATCCGCATTCTCCTGATACGGGAATATCCATTTGTCCTCACCTCGGCGTACGCTGGGCCAGCGTGCGATCGTGTCACGGGCGGAATATCCGCGGAACCGGTAATCGCGGATGATGCGGCGTAAGAGACGGTTGTCCGTTGTCGGAATCCAGTTATGGTTGTCCAACGAGATGGAAGTCAGCACGGATACATAGATCCGGTATTTATAGCAGTCTTCGATCATGGAAGTCAGTTCGGGGTTCAGGGCGTGAATGCCTTCTATCACCAGGACGGAGTTTTTCTGCATCTTCAGTTTCTTTCCTTTGAAAACGCGGCGACCTGTCTCGAAATTAAAGCTCGGCACTTCGATCTCTTCACCTGAAAGGAGTTTCTGCAATTCGCTGTTGAAATAAGGCAGGTCGAGCGCATACAACGATTCGAAGTCATATTCGCCGGATTCGTCCTTCGGCGTATCTTCACGGTTCAGGAAATAATCGTCCAATGAAAGTCCGACCGGATGGATCAGGTTTGTAATCAACTGAACCTGCAACCGTTTGCAGAAAGTCGTTTTCCCCGAAGAAGACGGTCCGGAAATCAACACGATGCGGACGCCGTTATCGTAGCGGGCGGCAATCTCCTCTGCGATCTTGGCTACCTGCTTTTCCTGCATGGCTTCGGAGACCATGACGACCTCGGATGTCATGCCTTTCTCTATCGCCCGGTTCAGGTCGCCGACGTTGTCCAATCCGACCGTGCGTTGCAGGGTCAGATGCTCCTTATAAACCTGAAACATTTTATCTTGGCGGATGACCGGTTCCAATTCCGTCGGATTCGTCCTTTGAGGCACACGCAACAACACGCCGTCGAAATAGGGAACCAGGTCAAAAACCTGGATGTAGCCGGTGGAAGGAGTCAGGCAGCCATAGAAATAATTGATGTAGCCATCCAATTCGTAATAAGACGTATAAGGCATACCGGCGCTTTCGATCAGACGGGCTTTGTCGTTCATGCCCCTTTCACGGAACAAGACTGCGGCATCGATCGTGCGAATCGTTTTCAAATGGAAAGGAAGGTCTGCGTCGATGATTTCACGCATCCGTTTCTTGATCTTGCCGATCGTCTCCTCGTCTATGTCTTTACCGTTGTGAATAACGCAATAATAGCCTTTCGAGATGGGATGCTCCAGGTTCAGAGTCGCTGAAGGGAGCACGTCGTTCACTGCTTTCGAGAAAATATGACAGAGGGAACGGACATATGTCCGCATTCCCGAAAGTTGCGTATAGTCGACATATTCAACATCTTTCGGATGCCAACAACGGAAGGTAAGCCCCTCTGTTTTATTATTTACCTGTGCATTCATCGGTCGTAACCGGAGGGGAGCACCAACCAGTGAATAGATGTCCAACAGCGAAGAACCAATGGGAACTTCTTTGTAAGTATTGTTATTTTTGCAATAAATTGTAATAGTTTCAGACATGGTATCTCAGTTATTATTTATATTTTTGTCCCCTAAAGTTAGGAATATTAATCGGATATACATCCACTTAAACGTATTTTAAATGGACTATTCATTTTTTGATTTTCTACGCCTTATAGGTTCCTTGGGTTTGTTCCTGTACGGTATGAAGATCATGAGCGAAGGTCTGCAGAAATTTGCGGGGGACAGTTTGCGCAGGATTCTGACGGCCATGACGACCAACAGGGTTACCGGAGTTCTTACCGGAGTTTTAATTACCGCCCTGATCCAATCATCATCCGCCACTACAGTCATGGTGGTCAGTTTCGTAAACGCTGGTCTGCTCACTCTTACCCAATCCATCGGTGTCATAATGGGAGCCAATATCGGTACGACCGTTACCGCGTGGTTGATCTCGGCTCTCGGATTCAAAGTCGACATCGCGGCTTTCTCCCTTCCTCTACTCGCATTCGGCATTCCACTCCTCTTTTCCGGCAAAAGCTCACGTAAGTCGGTCGGGGAGTTCATTTTCGGTTTCTCTTTCCTTTTTATGGGGCTTCAGGCCCTGAAAGCCAATGCTCCGGATCTCGGAGCCAATCCGGAGATGCTTGCCTTCGTGCAGAATTATGCCGATATGGGATTTTTCTCTATCATCCTGTTCTTGTTTATCGGGGCTATCCTGACCATGATCGTGCAGGCTTCAGCTGCAACGATGGCCATTACGTTGATTATGTGTGCCAACGGCTGGATCGACTACCAATTGGGTGTGGCACTCGTATTGGGTGAAAATATAGGAACAACGATTACGGCCAACCTGGCGGCTTTGACCGGTAATACGCAAGCCAGACGGGCGGCTTTGGCACATCTTGCCTTTAATATATTCGGTGTGATCTGGGTGTTGATTTTGTTCTATCCGTTCACCAATGCCGTTTCTTGGTTCGTCACGAATGTAATGCGCATTTCCGATCCCTCGGTAGCAGTATCCTTCAAACTGGCCGCTTTCCATACGGCTTTCAATATCAGTAATACATTTGTTATGATCTGGTTTGTCGGGTTGATAGAGAAGACGGTTTGCTTCCTTATCAAAGGAAAGAAAGATGAGGATGAGGAATATCGTTTACGTTATATTACGGGGGGGATGCTGTCGACTGCCGAACTTTCGATCTTGCAAGCACGTAAGGAGATCACGCTGTTTGCCGAGCGTACGGGCCGTATGCTGGATATGGTGAAAGCTCTGTTCTATGAGAAGAACGAGGATGCTTTCCTGAAAACATATAGCCGTGTCGAGAAATACGAAAGTATCAGCGACCGGATGGAGATCGAGATTGCCAATTATTTGACTTGCGTGGCTGAAGGCCGCTTGAGTTCGGAAGGGAAGGAAGAAATCCGTATCATGCTGCGTGCCGTATCGGAGATCGAAAGTATAGCAGATTCCTGCAATAATATGGCGCGAAGCATCAAACGCCGCAACGAGTTTAAATCGATATTCACAGACGAGCAGAACCATAATGTGGACCAGATGTTGGCACTTACGGAGAAGGCTTTGCATCGCATGATCGAGATACTGAAGAAATCGGAACTTGTACGCGACGATGTCAACCCATCTTACAATATCGAAAATGAAATAAACAATTATCGCAATCAGTTGAAGATCCATAATGTGGAAGACATCAACAACAAGAAATACCAGTACCAGGACGGTGTCTACTACATGGACATCATCGGTGAGGCCGAAAAGTTAGGCGATTATGTACTGAATGTAGTACAGGCGGTTATTGAGAAGAAGATTTAATAGTAAGGAGTGTCGAAACAAAATCCTGCTTGCAAGAGATATAATTTAGGCACGGATTACACGGAAAGAAAATAAATTTATCCGTGTAAATCCGTGAAATCCGTGCCTAAAAGATCATGATAAAGGAATTTTGATATCTCCATGAATCAAAGTGTTACTCCGGATTTGAAGATTGCAATCTCTCTGTAATCATTCTTTTCATTGTTTGTCGGGTTACCACTTGCGATACCAATGATGAACCGTATAAAGCGTTCACGAAGTTCCTCCATGCTTTCGCCCTCTAAAAGAGAACCGGCATTGAAGTCAATCCAGTTTGGCTTGCGGGCATTTAGATTACTGTTGGTCGAAACTTTGACTGTTGGAACAAACGTTCCGAACGGAGTCCCTCTTCCGGTTGTAAACAAAACCAGATGACAGCCGGAGGAAGCAAGAGCCGTACTGGCCACGAGATCGTTTCCGGGGGCACTCAATAAATTCAGTCCCTTTGTCTTTAGCCGTTCACCATAAAGCATAACATCCCGAACAGCTGAAGTTCCGGCTTTTTGCGTACAGCCTAGCGATTTTTCTTCCAGGGTGGAAATACCTCCCGCCTTATTGCCGGGAGAAGGGTTTTCGTAAATCGGCTGTTTGTTCTCTATGAAATAGGATTTAAAGTCATTTATCAGATGAACAGTCTTTTCAAAGACAGCCTTCGATTCGCTCCGGTTCATCAGGATCGTCTCGGCGCCGAACATCTCCGGGACTTCCGTCAGGACAGTTGTTCCTCCCTGTGCTACCAGAAAGTCGGAAAAGACACCCAACAGCGGATTGGCCGTAATACCGGAGAATCCATCCGATCCTCCGCATTTCAATCCTACGCGCAACTCACTTAAAGGAATATCCGTCCGTTTATCCTGTGAAGCGATCGCATAGAGTTTACGCAACAGTTCCATTCCCGTTTCCAGTTCATCATCCACTTTTTGCGTTTCCATAAAGCGGATGCGTTCGGTATCGTAATTGCCAAGCATTTCCCGGAAAGCACCGACTTGGTTGTTTTCGCAGCCTAACCCGACGACGAGAACTGCACCGGCATTCGGATGCAGAACCATGTCCCGTAAAATCTTCCGGGTATTCTCATGGTCGTCTCCCAGTTGGGAACAGCCGTAATTATGAGGGAATGCGACGATCGCATCGACTCCGGTGCCTTGTGTCTCCTGTCGTAACCGATCTGCCAACCGATGCGTGATGCCGTTGACGCAACCGACAGTCGGAATCACCCATATCTCGTTCCGGATTCCCACTTCTCCATTTTTGCGGCGATATCCTTTAAAAGAAAGTGACTTTCCGGATGGCTGTTCCGGAATAGGTTGCGGATTGAATTCATATTCCCGTAACCCTTCCAGGTTGGTCTTGATATTTTTTTCATTCACCCAGCTTCCGGTAGTTATCACTTCACGTGCATGTCCGATGGGAGCACCATATTTGATGACATGGTCTCCTTCTTTAAAATCCTGTAAGGCTACTTTGTGCCCTGCAGGGATATCCTGCAGGACAACGATTGTTCTGCCGTTGATATCCAAAGATACGCCGGTCTGTAAATCCTTTACGGCGACCACGACGTTGTCTGCCGGATTTATTTGTATATAAGTCCGCATCAGCAAATTTCTTTAACGACATTAAGCATTCCTTTTTCTTCAATGGCATCCAGGAAACCTTTTACCATATTGGTCAATCCCGGAATGCGGTTCAGGTCTTCTCCCCAAATGGAAGTTGCCGCTAATACGCCTTCGGCGACCTGCCTGGTCGAGCCGGTAGCCCAAAGATTCTGCAACAGTTGAAGAATTTCGGCGGAATCATTCGGTTCGGATTTTGTTCCATCGGTACGGACGTATCCCTTATAATAGGTAATAATGGCAGCCAGACCTAACACCAGTCCTTTGGGCAACTCGCCTTTCCGTTCCAGATAGACTTTCAAGCCTGGCAGGTCGCGTGTTTCATATTTAGGAAATGAGTTCAACATGATGGAGACGACCGAATGGTCGACGAACGGGTTGTTAAAACGTTCCATGACGTCATTGCCGAACTTCACCAGTTCTTCTTTCGGCAGATTCAGCGTTTCCAACAATTCCTCGAACATTACCTTGTGGATATATTTCTCCAGTACCTCGTGCTGGCAGGCATCCCGCACGATATTCACTCCGGAAAGCCAAGAGACAGGTGCTAAAACTGTATGAGGGCCGTTCAAAAGGGTTACCTTCCGCTGGTGGTAAGGTTCCTCGCTCGGAACAAACAGCACATTCAAGCCTGCTTTGTCTGCCGGGAACTCTTTGGCGACCGATTCGGGCGCTTCGATTACCCATAAATGGAATATTTCCGCCTGTACGACTAGATTGTCGTTATATTGCAGTTCCTCTTTAATTGAATCGATCTCTTTACGTGGAAATCCTGGGACAATACGGTCGACCAGTGTCGCATATACACCGCAGCATTCCGTAAACCAGGTTTTGAAATCTTCTCCTAATTGCCATAAATCGATGTACTGGTATATGGTTTCTTTCAGTTTATGCCCGTTCAGGAAGATCAACTCGCACGGAAAGATAATCAAACCTTTGTCTTTTTCTCCGTTAAATGTCTTGTAGCGGTGATAAAGCAATTGCGTCAGCTTGCCCGGATAGGAAGAGGCAGGCGCGTCCTCCAACTTGCAAGCCGGATCGAATGTTATTCCTGCTTCCGTCGTATTTGAAATGACGAAACGTATCTCCGGCTGTTCTGCCAGTTTCATAAAAGCGGAAAAGTCCGCATAAGGATTCAATGCGCGGCTTATCACATCGATCCGGGTAAGGCTGTTGACTTTTTCACCTTTGTCCAACCCTTGAAGATTGACATGATACAAGCAATCCTGTGCGTTCAACATGTCGACCATTCCCCGGTCGATGGGCTGGACCACCACGACACTGCTGTTAAAATTTACATTCTCGTTCATTTTCTGGATAATCCAATCCACGAATGCCCGGAGGAAATTGCCTTCTCCGAACTGGATGACCCGTTCCGGATGCAGCATTTTACCGGCAGTTTTTTCATTCAACTCTTTCATTTTACTATTTATTTAAAATCTGTTCATTAATGGCAATCAGAGCCGATTATATAAATTCGGGGCCTAATTTAAAAGAAATATCGGATTTATTTAGTATGTTTGCATAAAACTTATCCATAACTGGCAAGAACAGTCTTTTTATACCATGAAACATTTTCTTATTAATGCATTTATTTTATTATCAATTTCAATTATGACGACATCCTGTTCACCAAAGGTCGAAATGATTCCAGCAGAGTTAGCTTATCAGGCTGAAGCGACTACCGGAGAAGGTTCTATCTGGCACCCCGAACGTCACACCTTATTCTGGGTGGATATTGAAGGGCAAACATTATACGAATATCATCCCGATACAAAAGAATGCAGTTCCTGGAAATTCGACCGTATGGTATCGACGGTGGTTCCCGAAACAGACAGCACGGTCATCATTGCCTTGCAAAACGAAATTGTACGGGTAAACCTGCATGACGGACATACCACTTCCGTTGCTCCGATACCTGACGAAAACGGTAAAGTGCGCTGCAATGACGGTAAATGCGATCCGGCCGGACATTTATGGGTCGGAACGATGGGGTTCGGTGCGCCTAAAGGTGCCGGAACTTTGTACACTGTTTCGCCTGCCGGAACCGTCACTACGAAATTGAAAAAGGTCACGATCTCAAACGGGATCGTCTGGTCGTCCAACAAGAAATTCATGTATTACAACGATACACCTACCGGCAAAATAGCCTGTTATCGCTACGATGCCGACAACGGGGATATCCTGTTCGACGGTATAGCCGTTACCTTGCCTGGTGGAACGGGAGTGCCCGATGGTATGGCGATCGATAGCGACGACCATCTTTGGGTAGCCCAATGGGGTGGTTATGGCGTTTATTGCTACAATCCCTACACGGGAGAATTGCTGGCAAAAGTAGAGGTCCCGGCGCCGAATGTCGCTTCCTGCGCTTTCGGTGGTAAGAAAATGGATACGCTTTACATCACGACAGCCCGTGCTGGCTTGTCCGAAGAGCAGCTCCGGGAATACCCGTTAAGCGGCAGTGTGTTTTGCTGTAAACCGGGGGTTAAAGGAATAAGGGCCAACTGTTTCGGAGAATAAATCTCCCGAATATTATTTATCACAAATGTAAACAGCTTCTTAAAATTTATTGTTTACTTTGTAAAACATAGGAAAAGAAAATATGACTAAGAATAAATCTGAAAAGAAAAGTAATAAACCGGGGAAGAAGAAAAGCAGCTCCAAAGGCGAAAACAAACGGATGAAGAAAGAGGCTATGATCAATGCCATCATCAACGTTTTCAAGTCTTCTCCCAAAGAACCTTTTAACTATCGGCAAATCAGCAGTATGATAGGAGTTACCAATCAAGTGCAGAAGTTGCAGGTAGTGGATATCCTGTATGATCTTTCTTCCGACAACTTCATTTCTGAAATAGACAGGGGACGCTACCGTTACAATGATTGGGGAACGACTGCTGTCGGAACCTTTATGCGTCGTCAGAATGGTAAGAACTCTTTTATCCCCGAAGATGGCGGGACACCGATTTTTGTGGCAGAGCGAAATTCCGCACATGCGCTTAACGGTGATAAGGTGAAAATACAACTTCATGCCAAGAGGAAAGGGGCTGACCCGGAAGGCGAGGTTATCGAGATACTGGAAAGCCAGCGACGCTTGATCACTGGTAAACTACAGGTGACCAAAGGTTTTGCTTTCCTTATTACGGAAGACAAGACGCTTGCAAACGACATCTTTATTCCGAAAGACAAACTGAAAGGCGGCAAGACCGGCGACAAAGCGATCGTCCGTATCACCGAATGGCCGGAAGAGGCTAAGAACCCGTTGGGTGAGGTGGTCGATATCCTGGGGACGGCCGGTGACAACAATGCGGAGATGAATGCTATCTTGGCTGAGTTCGACCTGCCATATAAATATCCGGCTAACGTTGAGAAGGCGGCAGAAAAGATATCGGATGCAATCCCGGAAGAGGAAATTGCCAAGCGTGAGGATTTCCGTGGCGTCACGACTTTCACGATCGACCCGAAAGACGCTAAGGATTTCGATGATGCCCTTTCCGCCCGTAAGCTGGATAATGGCAATTGGGAAGTTGGCGTTCATATCGCCGACGTGACCTACTACGTTAAACCGGAAAGCCTGATAGACCGGGAAGCTTTCAGCCGTGCGACATCTGTTTATCTTGTGGACCGTACCATTCCGATGTTGCCGGAACGCTTGTGCAACCAGATCTGTTCGCTCCGCCCGAATGAAGAGAAACTTTGTTTTTCCGTGATTTTCGAGCTGAATAAGAATGCCGAAATCCAACAGTCTCATATCACCCGTACCATTATCAAGAGCGACCGCCGCTTCACTTATGAAGAGGCTCAGGCTGTCATCGAAACCGGGGAGGGTGAATATAAAGAAGAAATCCTGGCACTTAACGGCCTGGCACAAAAATTGCGCGACCGCCGCTTCAAGGACGGAGCAATTGCTTTCGACCGTTACGAAGTCAAATTCGATATAGATGAGAACGGTAAGCCGTTGGGAACTTACATTAAAGAATCGAAGGAAGCCAATAAACTGATCGAAGAATTCATGTTATTGGCAAACCGTACGGTAGCCGAGTTTATTGGAAAGAGTAAGAATAAGACAAAGAAAACGTTTGTCTATCGTATCCATGAACAGCCGGACCCTGAGAAACTAAGAGATTTTTCCGCATTCATTAGCCGTTTCGGTTACAAAATGCGTACGGAAGGGACGAAAACGGATATATCCAAAGGGATCAATAAATTGTTGGATAGTGTACAGGGTAAACCGGAAGAAAATCTGGTGGAGACTTTGGCTATCCGTTCCATGCAGAAAGCCCACTATACGACGGATAATATCGGTCACTACGGGTTGGCAATGGATTATTATACACACTTCACTTCTCCTATTCGCCGTTATCCGGATATGATGGTGCACCGTTTGCTAGAACGCTATCTGGCAGGTGGCCGTAGTGTGATAAAGAACAAATATGAAGAGTATTGTAAACATTGCTCCGAGATGGAAATGGTGGCTTCAAATGCCGAACGTTCGTCCATCAAGTACAAGCAGGTCGAGTTTATGAAAGATAAATTGGGACAGGTGTTCGATGGTGTCGTATCCGGTGTCACCGAATGGGGATTGTATGTGGAGCTGAATGAGAACAAATGTGAAGGGCTTGTCCCGATCCGTGACCTCGATGACGACTATTACGAGTTTGACGACAAGAACTATTGTCTGCTCGGTCGTAGAACAAAGCGCATTTACCGGTTAGGAGATGCCATCACTGTAAAAGTAGCACAAGCTAACCTGGAAAGGAAACAGCTGGACTTTGCATTGGTCTGAACAATTGACCATTGACAATTTTGTTCGACCTTTGGCCGGTTCGTTACATTTCTAATTGTCACTGGTCAATTGCCCGTTATCAATTCCAGAAGATAAGTCCTGCCACTCCACAAGCAATCAATCCTAATCCCAAAAGAGCATAGAAAATACGGGCGCCTTTGCGTCCTAGCCACCTGACGAATGTCATGGCTCCGCTGGTCTGGAAATACCAGTCGAGATTCAGGATCGCAGCGATAACCGAGAATATCCCTAATGCGATAAAGAGTATCAGGATAAAATATTCGGTAGGTTCCATCTTATTTCACTTCTACGGTGCGGGAACCGTCAGGGTTCTCTGTGATGGCAACTTCCACAACGTCACCCGGCAATAAATCTTCGATCTTTTCCGGCCATTCGATAAAGCAGAGGGCACCGCTATAGAAATAATCTTCCGTGCCTATATCTTCCGCTTCGCTAGGTTTGTTGATGCGGTAGAAGTCAAAATGATAGATCAGCTCACCGGTTTCGCTACTGCGATATTCGTTGATAATGGCGAACGTCGGGCTGTTGATGACATCCTCCACGCCTAACTCTTCACAGATAGCCTTGATGAAAGTCGTTTTCCCTGCTCCCATATTCCCTCGGAATGCGAAAACAGTGCGGTCATCCATCCCGGCAATAAACTCTTTGGCTGCTTGGCGGATCGTATCTAAACTTTCGATTTTAATTGTACGCATAGCTTTGATAATTGGCAATTGACAATTGACAATTCAGAGAGAAAGAGAATTGGCAATCGGCAATTGGTGTTTATGGTTGCAAAGTTAAAACAATTGGCAATTAACAATTGCCAATTGCCAATTATTTTGCAGTTGTCAATCATTTTACCGTCATCGTGATGAAAGGAATCAGCATTTCCTCCATTGAAATACCACCGTGCTGGAATGTATTCTTATAATAAGAAACGTAATAGTTATAGTTGTTCGGATAAGCGAAAAAATCGTTGTTCATCGCAAAGATATATTTGCTGCTCAGGTTTGGGGAAGGTAACCCCGCTTTGTCGGGAAAGCGAATGTCAAACACGTCCTTCGGATTATAATTCAAGTTCTTGCCCACCTTATAGCGCAGGTTGGTATTTGTATTCTTATCACCTATCACTTTCTCCGGATTATCGACGCGGATAGTACCGTGGTCGGTCGTAACGATCACTTTATACCCTTTTCCGGCGATACGCTTGAAAAGTTCCAGCGTGCCCGAATGCTGGAACCAGGAGCGTGTCAGGCTGCGATAGGCCGCTTCGCTCTGGGCCAGTTCGCGGATCATCTTGTTTTCGGTACGGGCGTGGGACAGCATATCGACAAAGTTCAGTACCACCACATTCAGTTGGTTATGAAGGAGGGAAGGGACGATATTCAGCAATTTGTCGTTATACTGCGAATCATGTACCTTATGGTAGGAGAACGTATATTTCTTACGGAACCGCTCGATCTGCGTTTGGATAAGCGGTGCTTCATTCAGGTTTTTCCCTTCCTCGCTGTCCTCGTCCACCCAAAGTTCCGGAAACATCTTTTCGATCTGCAAGGGCATCAGCCCGGAGAAGATCGAGTTGCGGGCATACTGTGTGGCGGTCGGAAGGATGCTGTAGTACAGGCTTTCGTCGAACGTATAGTATTCGGCAAGCAGATCTTTTACTTCGCGCCACTGGTCGAGACGGAAATTATCGATCAGGATGAAGAATACCTTATCCCCGTTGTCGAGCATCGGGAATACTTTCTTTTTAAACAAATCCGGGCTCATCAGCGGACGGATTTCAGGATGCTGAATCCAGTCCACGTAATTCTTTTTGACAAATTTACCGAATGCGTTGTTTGCTTCCTGTTTCTGCATGCGCAGCATGTCGGTCATCGGAACTTGGCTGTTTTCCAATTCGATTTCCCAATAGACGAGCTTCTTGTATACCTCCATCCAGTCATCGGTTGTCAGTGAGTCGTTGATCTGCATGCCGATACGCCCGAACTCCTGCTGATAGCCGACAGTCGTTGTTTCGGATATGATTACGTTCTTGTGGACATTCTTTTTGATAGACAAGAGCAGCTGGTTCGGATTGACCGGTTTGATCAGGTAATCAGCGATCTTGTTACCGATAGCCTGGTTCATGATGCTTTCTTCCTCGCTCTTGGTCACCATGACGACAGGGACATCGGGATTGATCGCCTTGATCTGCGCCAATGTTTCCAATCCGGTAAGCCCCGGCATATTCTCGTCCAGAAAAATAATGTCGAACGATTCTTCCTTACAGCATTCGATGGCGTCCTGCCCGCTGATTACCGGAATCACTTCATATCCCTTGTCCTGCAGGAAAAGGATGTGGGGCTTTAACAAATCTATCTCATCGTCTGCCCAAAGCACTCTGTCTTTCTTTGCTGCCATAGTTTTATCTTTCTTTTTTGAAGATGAACAAACCGGGTTCATCCCTACAAATGTATGATATTATAACGATATACCCCTTTATTTTGTGTGTTCATCCCTCATTTTTTAGTCTCTTTTGTATTACCTTTGTATAATATAAACGAGTTAACTGTACACGTATGAGACTATCCGTATTTGCCTTGGTCTGTCTGTTCCTTACTGCATGTGCCACACGGGAAAAAGGGCGTGAAAGAATCTCTTTCAACCAAGAATGGCGCTTTGCCCTGACTGAAAAACAAGCCAATGCGTCCGCTCCCGATACGGATGACAGCAATTGGCGAGTCCTGAACTTGCCTCACGACTGGAGCATCGAGGCGGATTTTTCTCTCGATAACCCGGCAACTCCCGGAGGCGGTGCGCTGCCCGGTGGAATGGGGTGGTACCGGAAACACTTCAAACTGCCTGAAAGCGACAAGGGAAAAGTGATCTATATTGATTTCGACGGCGTTTACCAGAACAGTAGAGTCTGGCTGAACGGACATTTGCTAGGTTTTCGTCCCAACGGATATGTTTCGTTCCGTTATGATCTGACACCGTATCTGAATTATGGAAAGGAGGAGAATGTCTTGGTTGTCCAGGCCGATAACAGCGACCAGCCTAATTCCCGTTGGTATTCAGGGTCCGGCATTTACCGGAATGTATGGTTGGTGAAAACCGGACAAGTCCATGTGGACAATTGGGGGACAAACATCACTACTCCGGTCATGAATGCGGACAAGAGTACGGTCGAGATTGAAACGACTTTGAAAAACGAGGCATCCGATGTGACCGTGGAAGTTTCTACCCTGATACAAGACAAGGAAGGAAAGACCCTCTACCGGATATCCTCCCCGGTCGAGATAGCCGTAGGAGGAAAGAAAACCGTTACACACACGATAGAAATGTTCTATCCTGAACTATGGAGCGTCCGGAATCCTTATCTGTACACCGCCATAACCGAGGTGAGAGTCGGCAATAAACTGACGGATCGCTATCGAACCACATTCGGCATACGCAAATTCGATTGGGACGAGCATACGGGATTCTCCTTGAACGGAGAACCGACCAAAATATTGGGCGTCTGCCTGCATCATGACCTGGGGTGTCTCGGTAGCGCGATCAATCCGAGGGCACTCGAACGTCAACTGCAAATGATGAAAGACATGGGGGCCAATGCCGTCCGCACCAGCCATAACCCGCCGGCACCCGAACTGCTCGACATCTGTGACCGGATCGGATTGCTGGTACAGGACGAGGCTTTCGACATGTGGCGGAAACGGAAATCACCGTACGACTATGCCCGATATTTTGACGAATGGCATGAAAAAGACTTGACAGACCAGGTCCTGCGCGACCGTAACCATCCGTCCGTCTTTATGTGGAGCATTGGAAACGAAGTACTGGAGCAATGGCAACATGCCGATGCCGACACGCTCAGTCTCGAAGCCGCCAACTTGATCCTCAATGCAGGCCATCCGGTGGATGACAAGATCTTGTCCGATACCGCCATGAGCGTACAGGGATTGATCGCCCATTCGCTGGCGGCGATCGTCAAGCGCCTGGATAAGACGCGCCCTGTCACTGCAGCCAACAACGAGGCGACACCGGGTAACCTGATCTTCCGTTCGAATGCATTGGATGTATTGGGATTCAACTATCACGAAAAGAATTACGAGCCGTTTCCGCAGAATTTTCCGGGCAAGACGTTAATTGTAAGCGAGTCTACTTCCGCCCTGATGACACGCGGCTACTACCAGATGCCGTCCGATTCGATGTATGTCTGGCCGAACACCTGGCGGGAACGGTTCGATCGTCCCGAACACCTTTGCTCGGCTTATGACAACTGCCATGTGCCTTGGGGCTCGACCCACGAGGTGACTTGGCGGGAAGTCAAACGGTTGCCTTATGTTTCAGGTATGTTTATCTGGACGGGCTTTGACTATCTGGGTGAACCGACACCTTACTGGTGGCCGAGCCGTAGCAGTTTCTTCGGTATTGTCGACTTGGCAGGTATTCCGAAAGATATCTATTATATGTATCAGAGCGAATGGACCGACACGCCGGTTCTTCACCTTTTCCCGCACTGGAACTGGAAAAAGGGAGAGACTGTCGATGTCTGGGCCTACTATAACCAGGCGGACGAAGTGGAGCTTTTCCTGAACGGCGAGAGCCTGGGTGTCAAGAGCAAGCCGGACGATGCTTTCCATGTCTGCTGGCGGGTTCCTTTTACGCCGGGTACGTTGAAAGCCGTTTCCCGTAGGGACGGCAAGGAAGTGCTTACACGTGAGATCCGTACGGCCGGCGAACCTGCCCGGATCATGCTGATTCCCGATCGTTCCGCCTTGCACGCCGATGGCACGGATCTTTCATTCGTGACCGTGGAAATACAGGACAAAGACGGAAACCTGGTGCCGGATGCCGACAACCTGCTTCGTTTTACGGTTGAGGGGGACGGCTTTATCGCCGGGACAGATAACGGAGATCAGAATGATCCCGTCAGCCTTAAGAAACCGGAACGCCACGCTTTCTACGGAAAAGCAATGGCGGTCGTACAAAACACGGGCAAGGCAGGAACCATCCGGTTGAAAGCTACGGCGGAAGGTCTGCCGGATGCAATCGTGGAAATAAAGGTAGGAGAATAAGAGGGACAGGGCTTGGTTGTAGAACTTGTTTTTGCGGAATCCTCTGTCACTCTATCACACTTTACCATGCGGGTTTTGATAATCATGGTGCGTAGGAGTGATAGATGCCATATTTGTCTATCACTTATGTATCACCGGTTTTCTGAATGTCTCGTCCTGATTTTGGTTGACTGTGTATTAAAAAAATCCTGTTATAGGTTGTCTATAAATGTAAAAAAACAGACAATCCTTTCTTAATCCTAAAAT